>PLBD01000627.1 GCA_003135315.1 Acidobacteriaceae bacterium
CGACGCCCATCATGATGCCGCGGCCCATGCGTACCAGGGGTAGCACCGGCGTGAGTTCGCCGCCTTCGGGCCAGACGAACATCATACGGATCTCCAGCTGGGTCGGGCCGTGCGGTGTTTGGATGACCGGCTCGAACTGCAAGCGTTCCTGAAGAATGTAGTTGTGGCGTTGATCCGGCGGAATCGCCTCGATGTCCGCTTGCGTGGGCGCAAACTTGATTCCCACCCCGGCAAACGAATACAGCGGCTTGANNTGCTGATGCGGAAATACCAGTTTGGATGTCCCGCCCATTCGCCATCGAGCTCATCGCGCAGATCGAAGGGCAGCGTGATCTTCTTGCGTTCCAGTTCGTCGACAATGCAGCGGTTGTAGATGCGCCGCACCTCGATCTCGCGACCATCTCCTTTCTTGCGATAGAAGAGTCGTCTGCCGCGCTTCTCCAGTGAGAGTATGTCGACGATGGCGATGCCTAGCTTGCGCTGCGTGATCAGGAAATCCGGCAGCGTCTTCTGATGCTGGGGATCGATCTCCATCAGGATCACGCTCTCGGGATCGTGTTCGCCGACGATGAGCTGTCGCATCAGCCGCCAGTAGGAAATGTCATCATGACCGCTGAGGTAAATCCCTAGCTCCGGCGACAAACCGTACGACTCGACATACTGATGCGCGGCCGTGGTCTGATATCCGTAGAGGGAAGGGAAGGCCTGCAACTCGACCAGCTTGGGCTCCAGTTCGCCGTTCGCGTCTCTCACCAGGCCGAAGTCCACCTGCACGAACATCGGCAGCGGCGCCTCGTTAGGCACGTTGTATTTGTCGGGTATGGTGACGTCGGACAGGCGCCGATACTCAGGATTGTCGACCAGTTGCAGAACCAGCTCACGGCCATCCTCCGCCATTCGATCGAGCAGGCTCTTGGGAACAAAGCAAGGCGTCTCTGACACGCGAAAGTCGATGTGCGTACCGGCCGCTTCATCGAGTTTCTGCAGAAACTGCCGGTACTTCGCTGTCGTGAAGTTGCGGTTAAATTCCTCGCGGAGAGCGGGAACCATGGTCAGGCCTCGATGAGGAAATGCCCTTTCTCCATGATCTGCCGGCCGTCAACCCAAAAGTCGAACCGCGTTCCCACCACGTCGATGTGGGTCGAGGAATACCAGTTTGCGCCGGTGTGGGCACCGTAAGGATTGCCGAAGGCGACATGGATGCCGGGAAATTTCTCGTCTTGCAAGATCTGGCCGATGACCTGCTTCAGTTCGATGTTGGTGCCGATGGCGAACTCCCCCACCCGGTCGCTGTTCTCGTCGGTGTGGGTGTAGGCCCAGAATTCCTGCTCCAGCTCCTTGTTTTCGCTGGAGACTTCGGTGATGCGGTTGCTCCTCATGCGAATAGTCAACGGCTGATGGGCCAGGTCCTGATACTTTTCGCAGAGATAGTCGCCCACCACGCCGTCGACGACGCAAACGCCGTTCACTTCGCCGGGCGTGGTGAAGACTTCGCCGCCGGGAAGATTGCCCCACTTATCGCGGCTGATAATCCCGCTGGTTTTGACCCAGCGATAGTCGGGATTAAGCCTGGCCGTGAAGTCGCTGCCCGCTGGATTCGTGGCCCGAATTTCTTTTGCGTTGGTGACGATGTCGATGACCTTGCGGCTGAGCGCGTCAACTTTGTTAAAGTCCGCACGCATGCCCTCCAGCATGATCTGGTGATTGATGTTGACCATGTGNNCGGCGATTTCCGCTGGCAAATCGGTAAGCGGACGCGGAGCCAGATCCTCCAGCACAAAGGCTTTGAAGGGCGAGCCCAGCTTCAGCAGTTCCTGCGCAATGCTGGCGGCTATGTCGCGGCAGGCGTTGTCGGTAATCAGCGTGACCTTCTCGCTCGGCTGAATGCGCAGGCAAGTGTTCACCGCGTTGCGGGCGCCCGGCGAGAGTTCGGGATCAAAAGATGTCTTGGTGAGATCGGCGAGAACGGGTTGAATCAAATCAATCCTCTGAGGGGCTGAAGCCCCAGAATAAAAGTAGAAGCATAACCTGCGCACCTGAAGGAGCGCTTTCTTAAACGCTGTCGTCGGCCTGCGGAATGCTAGAAGACGCCGACGCGTGTCTCCTTGACCATGTAATCCACAACCGCCTCCAGGTCGCCGGTTTCCTTGTACACCTGCAGTTGGCGGTCGGCACCGGTGCCCATCTTGAGCATCTCGTGAATGTAATTGATCTCCTCGCGCGAGCCAAGCTCATCAACCACATCGTCGATCAGATCGAGGTACTCAAGAATCAGCTGGCGCAGCGGCACTTCTTCTTCCTTGCCAAAGTCGATCAGCTTACCATCCAGCCCGTAACGCGAGGCACGGAACTTGTTTTCGCTGATTAGCGCGCGCCCGTAAATCCGATAGCTCTTGTTGGACGCGTGCAGTTTGTACAGCATCGCCACCGTAGCTTGGATGAGGGCCGCGATCGCCATGGTTTCATCCAGCCGCATGGGAATATCGCACACCCGGACTTCCAGCGTGTTGAAGAATGGATGCGGGCGGATGTCCCACCAGATTTTCTTCCCGTTGTCGATGCAGTTGGTCCTCACCAGCAAATCGACGAAGTTCTCATACTCCGACCAGTTGGCAAACGTGTCGGGAATTCCGGTGCGCGGGAAGCGCTCGAAAACTTTCACACGATAGGACTTGAATCCGGTATTCATGCCCATCCAGAAGGGCGAGTTGCTGCTGAGCGCCAGGATGTGCGGCAAGAAATACCGCATGGAATTCATGATGTGGATGGCAGTGTTGCGATCTTCGATGCCGACGTGTACGTGCAGTCCGAAAACCAGATTAGCGCGGGCAATCAGTTGCATGTCCTCGACGACGCGCCGGTAACGCTCGTCAGGATAAATCTCCTGCAGCTTCCAGTCGGAAAACGGATGGGTACTGCCTGCGGCCAGCAACATACCGTTCTGGCTCGCCAGGGTGATCATCTCGCGGCGCAGCGCCTGAATATTCTCTCGCGCCTCTTGGACGTTCTTGCAAACGCGCGTACCGACCTCGATGACGGACTGATGCATCTCCGCCTTGACCGACTCATGCAGCGCCAGTTTTGCTTTGGGGAGGATCTCCGCCGCGATGTGCGAACGGAGATCGCGGGTTTGCGGATCAATGGTCTGATACTCCTCTTCGATCCCGATGCTCAGGCTTGGACGAGGCATTTTGAGTTACCCTTTGCTCGCACGCTTGCGTAATTGCTTAGATGCTGCATCAAGCATTGTCCCGGGCTTCGAGGACTCCGCGGCAGGCTCAGGGGCCTTTTCGGCCTTCGGCGCAACCGCGTTCTTCGCAGCGGCTTGACTCTTTGGCACGGCGCCGCGGAGAAATGCGCTCCAACGATACTCGGGAACCTCGCCGGTATGCTGCTTCGCTTTACGCACCGCTAGCTCGGCGACCTGATTCACGATCCAGTCAAAGTTCTCCTGGCCGACGGAGTTCACGTCCGCATCGGGAGCCGGGTTCATGAAGTCAATCGCGTACGGAATACCGTCCTCGCAGGCAAACTCGACGGTGTTAAGGTCATAGCCAAGTGCCCGACACAATGTGAGGCAATCGCGCTCCACTCGCTCAAGCAGCTTGGGGTCGACCGGCGGCGGATTCTTCACGTAGCGTTCGTGGGAGGGCGCCGCCGGATCGTAATGCATGATGTGCACGTTTTCCTGTCCCACCACGTAGCAGCGGAAGTACTCCTTGAATTTGACGCCGCGCTGCAGGGTCATGCAGAGATCGCGCGACTGATCGTAGGCGTTAAAGAATTCTTCAGGAGAATTAACCTTGTACACGTCTCTCCAACCGCCGCCGTCGAAGGGCTTCAGAAACGCCGGAAAGCCAACATAGCTGAATATGCTGTCCCACGGCATGGGATATTGCAGATTGCGCATGGAGCGTTCCGTGGTTCCGGGCGGATGTTCTTTGTGCGGAATGAGCACGGTCGGGGGAATCGCCACGCCGAGCTTGTGGCCAAGCGCGAAGTTGAAGAACTTGTCGTCAGCGCTCCACCAGAAAGGATTGTTGATAACGATAGTTCCCGAGAGCGCCGCGTTTTTCAGGTAGGCGCGATAGAAAGGAATGTCATGCGAGATCCGATCAACGATAACGGCATAGGGCGAAGGCTCAGCCATGCGCACTTCGCCGATGGTGGCCAACTCGGCCTGAATGCCAGGCTCGCGCATGGAGTTGATTTTCTCGACCAGCGCGGGCGGAAAGGTCGTTTCCATGCCGAAGATGATTCCGATTTTCTTCACGATGACTCCTTCGTCGGCGACGGTCGTCCCTTTTTGTTTCGATCAGCCGTTGTATGTAAGACGCCCGGGAAAACGTGCGGTTGGCAGCGATACGACTCTTGAATTACGACTCTTGAATATTGTAGGCGAAACTTTCCGCGCTGGGTAGGGTAACGAGATGCAAAGGACGCTGCGATAACTGCGCTCCTGGCGAGCCGATGCTACTGGAGGTAATAAACCTTCACCTGTTGTGAAAATCTGGTGTGTGCGAAAACGCCCGCGCCGTAGATTTCCTTCAGGGCGTTCTCATCAGGCTCAATCAGCGCCGATTGCTCCTGATGCCGCCGGAGATCGTCCAGCGTCCAGAACTGCATTGGGTAGTATTGCGAGAGGTTCAGCTCCAGACGTTGATGCAGGTAAGGATCAGGGCCGGCCTTTGCTTGGCGGTTGAAGTCAGAAGGCAACAGCAGGACACACTGTTCGGGATGATCGGAATACTGTTGCGCCTCGAGAAACAGCAGTGGTCCGGAGAAGACGAAGTAACGCTTGCCTTCGATCTGCAGCGCGCTCTCTACTTGAAGGAAGGAGCGGATGCCTGTGGCTTCGACCTTGTCGGGGTGGCGCACAACCGTCAGTTGCTGTCCCACGCCCCAAGCCGCCAACAGGACAAACACTCCCATCGACACTTGCGCTGTCTTGCGAAAATGCCGCCACAGCAAGAATGAAAATGCCACGGCCACGCCGGGAAGCACGCCGATAAAGTAGCGGCTATAAAAGGCGTTGGTCTTCCACTCGGCCACTACGAAGGCAGCCAGCGGAATTGTGAGGAACAACCAGCCAATGGCCTCGGCGGATTCCATCGACGGAACGCTGGTCTCCTTCTTCGTGTCCGAACCCGCGAGCACGATCCAAACCATGATCAGCGCCAGCAGGAACAATCCGTCAGGGAACAGTTGCGAGAAGATGGCACGCAGTTCGTTGAAGGAGGGCCGATTCCAGTAGCCGCCGGAGAACTTGCGAGAAAATGACAGGATCAGTGGCGAAAGCAGGACAACGGGAATGATGGAGCCCACAATTCCGGCGATCAGCTTCGTGGATGGCCGACGACCGGGCTTCCAGCAAAGCAACTCCCACAGCACATACGGCGCCAGGCACATGGCGAAGTAGTAGTGGAAGCAGACGCCGGCGAAGAACGCCGCGCCAAAAACAAGGATCGGCCATTTCTTGCTCGCTCCGTCATAGGTCCACGCCCAAAGCGACAGCGCCGCCAGCATGAAGTAGATGGCATACGAGCGGGCCTCGTAGCCGTAATAAGGCAGGAAGGAACACGTCGCGACGCAAAGCGCAATCAATCCGTGCAGTCCGTCGGTCAGGCGGCGTGCGCAATCGAAGATGAGCAACAGACCGATGACCATCCCCAGCGCCGAAGGCAGTCTGGCCGCGACATCGCCCGGTCCAAAGAGCGAATCGAATGCCCGCACCAGCATGTAATACGTTGGCGGCAGGGCATCAACGCCGTTGCTCAGCGCGCCCCAGATTGTCGTCAAGCTGGACAAGCGCGCGATGTGCAACGTGAATAACTCGTCAAACCAGAACACGCGATGAGACGCGATGTAGACGCTGGTGACCAAGTAGAAGACAGCCAGCAGGCCCGCGACAACGAACGCCCAAATGCGGGTGACGTGGTCCACGCTTGCAAAGCTGTCCGCGTGTTTGACGCGGTTAAGTGCAGCGCTGTGCCAAGATTTGCTGGTTGAAGTTTGCATGTTTCGGTTTGCGCTGTGATCCCTGCTGAGAAGCGAACGCATCAGCGCTAGCCTTCTTCAGTTGCGAGTTCAGCGCAGACTGGTGTCGACTATGAACTCTGGCTGCGAGTATGACAGGAATCTTCGCAATCGCCAAAGCGCCAACCAAGTATCGGTATCTCGCGATTTCATCAGCGCAAGGTAGAATGTCTCTCGTCTATGGAGAAGCTCCATGCTGCGCCAAGCCAGCAACGCTCGCGAGTCCCTGCCGCTGCGCAGCGGCAGTTTCCATGGCTGAAGAAGTATTGGGATTTTCTCGCGGTCGTGCTGCTTGTACTCGCATCGTTCCCGACGGTGTGGGTGAAGCAACGTGCCGTTACTCTGGTCCCGAATTACGGCCTGGTCGACGACCACTGGCACCTGGACAGCACGTTCAAAGCGCTCCGCGACATCTACATTGGCCGCGACGTTGCGTTCACGCACGGTCCGATCTTTCAGTGGCTGTCGTCGATTCCGGCGCGCTCCATGCCGCTGTCGTTTGGGACGCTGTATGCTACCTGGAACACGGTCCCGCTGTGGTGCGCCATAGTTTTCGCCTATCTCGCACTGCGGCTCCTTTTGCCCGAGCAACCGTCCTGGAAGCGCTTCTTGCTTCTGCTGTTGGTCTCTTCCTTCTGGGAAACATCGCTGCGGACGACGTTGCCCGTGCTGCTGTTTGCGCTCTTTCTGCGCGGCTGGCACGCCGTTAAGGATGATCGCGTCCGCAGCACTTTCGTTGGAATCGGCGGAGCTTTGCTGTGCGGCATTGCGTTTCTGGTCGCGGGCGATACGGGCATTTATGTAACGGCTGCCTGGTTCATCTGCTTTGCCGCAATTGCGCTGGAAACCCGGCGTGAGCACTTCGCCAGCAAGCTACTCGCCGCGCTGCTTGCCTTTGCTGTCTCTGCGGTGCTTATGGCCATCGTGGTCAACTGCTTCCTCGCCAGCCCGCTCGACTTCAAGTTCTGGCGCGATTCGCTGGCGCAAATCGCGGTCTATCGCTGGGCAACGCCCGCGGCGATGACCGACAAAGGGACGGCACATTTCTTCGGTGGGCTGCTGATCGGGCTTGCTATTTTCCTTGTGCGCTTCGCGACGCGCGGCAAGTCAGCGGTCGCCATCACGGAACGCACAGCTTTTCTGGTGGGTGCCTTTGTCTTCGGATTGGCCCAGATGCAGAGCGCGCTCGTCCGCTCCGACGTGGGCCACGTGATTATCGGCGAGTTCGCAATGATCTTCTTCGCCAGCGTCATCCTGTTCTCGTTCCGGGGCAAGCTCTCGGCGCTGGGCGTGCTTATCGCGATTGCCTGTAGCATGCTGTTTTCGCATCCCGTGTTTCGTCCTTCCAGCGTCATCCGTCTCTACGGCCAGGTGAGCGATCCGTTGACAGAATGTCCTCCGGGCTACGGCGAATTCGACCGGGCCTGCTACGTCGAGCCGGCGACGCCGCCGATGCTGACTGCGGCCGCTAACTTCCTCAGCCAGCACAGCGGACCAAACGATTCCATCTTCGTTTTCCCTTACCAGACCATGTTTGGCCTGGCCGCGCGGCGCGATGTCGCGGGTGGATTGATGCAGGCTTACACCGCGAGCGGACCATATCTGTCGAGGATCGAGATCGCCGGCCTTGAGGGCAAATCCATTCCGGCAGCGCTGTACCTGCCCGATGACGACTACAGTCACATGTCGGAAGCCGCGATTGCGCGCTGGTCCCGCAACTATCTCAGCGTTCCCGTGGATGGCATATCGAACTTCACGCGCATTCCCGAAGTGTGGTTCTGGATGGTGCGCCGCTATCGCACGGCGGAGCAGTTGACTCCCGGCGTTGTCGGCTTGCAACGCGACGACTCGCGCGCGACTCGCATTGCCTTGCAAGCGCAATCGCTCGGCTTGCCCGCGCGGAGTTATCCAATCGACGAACGCAGTTCGATTACCGCTCTTGGTGCGCCGAACTGGCCGCAAGGTTTCGATTTCATCCGGCTGCGGATTACGGTTCACTATCCGTTCTGGTGGAAGCTGCGCAAGCCGGAGCGGCTACAACTGGAGATCACTCTGGCTGACGGCAGCCGCTCGGTCAGGACCTTTGTCGTCGAGCCGAATGTCGCGACTGACGTTTGGTTTTATCCCTGGAATGAAGCCGATCTGGCACGTTATTTCGATTCAGACGAAAACCGCTGGCGCGCTGGGTACCGTCCGGCGGTTACCGATCTTCGTTTGCTGATCACGCCGCTGGATTGGTTTTCGCAGAAGCCGGAAGCGGTTGTGATCGAGTCAGCCGACGCCGTGCGGCTCAGCCTTGGACAGTAATCCTTACGCGCCACTGATTCTCGCGCCCAATGCCTTTAGCGGAAAGCGCATGCCTTCGTAGAGAATCTTGCGGCTGAACTTCGATTTGCCGGCCTCGCGCTCGTAGAAGACGATGGGGAACTCGCAGAAGCGGGTGCCACTGCGGTGCAGAGTGAATTTCATTTCCATCAGAAAAGCGTAGCCTTCGGAGCGTATGGCATCGAGGTCGATCTTGCGCAGGACGTCGGTCTGATAGCCCACAAATCCCGCGGTCATGTCGCGCACCGGCACACCGGTGAACCAGCGCGCGTAGAAATTCGCGCCAAAGCTGAGGCAGCGCCGGCGAATGTCCCAATTCTCTGCTCCCCCGCCGGCCACATATCGCGAGCCGATTACAACCGGGTTGGTCTTGAGCAGTTCGATCATACGCGGCAGCAACTCGGGCGGATGTGACAGGTCGGCATCCGACTGGATCACGTAATCAGCCAGATTTTCGTGCAGGACTTTCTTGATACCGTCGCGGCAGGCAGACCCGTATCCGCCCTTGCCCGGCCTCGCCAGCAGATGAATATCAGGATCCGCGGATTGAATGCGCCGAATCTCGCTGGCGGTTCCGTCGGGCGAGTTGTCATCGACAAACAGGATTGGCTCGCTGCCCGCAGCTTTGCGGATTCGACCGACGAGCACTGCGATGTTGTCGTGTTCGTTGTAGGTTGGAATGATGAGCATGGGCGGATTTCCAGTTTACCTTGTCCGTGGTGAGGGGTATTCAGAGTACCATGCAAGTCGTTTCAGGAGAACCTTTTACATGCAAGTCTAATGGGGAGAACCTTTTAGCGGTAGTTTTTGTAGGTTGGCTGTAAGTTATTGATTCCAGGCAGGTGGATGTTGGCGTAAGTCCTTTGGAAAGGAGCTTTTGCATGTAAGTCCAATGGGGGGAACCTTTTGGCGGGAAGTTTTTCGCGTTTATGTTTTTTTTCAATGGCTTACAGGTGCACTATCAGAGGGGGAGTGGGAAACCAGTTGTCAGTTGTCGGTTGTCAGTTGTCAGTT
>PLBD01000130.1 GCA_003135315.1 Acidobacteriaceae bacterium
ACCTTGATGCCGACGTCATCCATGATGCGCATGCCGCCCACCGCTTCCACAAGCTTTTCCTTCTTCAACTTGTGGGGCGGCCGGGCCAGCACGTGCACTTTCACGCCGCGCCCGTTGGCTCGCACCAGCCGTTCGATGATCACCGGGTCCTGATAGCGTTCGTTCTGCACCCACAGGGAATGCTTGGCCTCGTCGATGAATTGGCCGATCCGCTGCCGTCCATTGCCGATGCACCAGATCAAATGGGAATGGTCGCCGGGATCGAAACTCTTGCGCTCCCAATCGGCGTCGAAGCATTCCATTACCTCATTCACTTCGTGGCCGTGCGAGGTTACCACCGCATAATCGCGGGTCTCCGTGAGGTTCTTGGTCTCCCAGTTCAGCGACTGGATGAACGCCGTATGATCGTCCACCACCATCGACTTCTCATGGGTCACGTCGAACGCCGGATTGCTGTCGATCACCTCGATGGCCGCGTCGGTCAGCGTCTTGCGCACGTCGGCATTTTCTTTCTCGCCGCTGCGGCGCGCCGGGTTCAGCATGATGCGCACCTTCACTCCCCGCCGGTGCGCCGCGATCACCGCATGGAGAAGCTGCGGGTCGGAGAACAGGAACATCTTGATGCGCAGAGATTTCTTGGCGTGGTCGATGGCCTCGAGTATCGGCTTGGAGGAATCATCGGGCAGAACAACCAGGTAACGCGACATGTGGTCTCCCGTAATGCTAACAACGAATTCACCACGGAAACACTGAGCGCACGGAGTTAGTTTCAGTTTTTTCCAGTTTCCGTTTTTCTTCTCCGTGCCTTCCGTGCTTCCGTGGTGAAAACTCTTCAGGCTTTCGCCGCGGCCACGTCAAACTGCGTGCGATGCAGTTCGGCGTAGATTCCGTTCAGCGCCATCAGTTGGTCGTGATTCCCGCTCTCCGCGACCACTCCTCCGCTGATCACAATAATTTTGTCGGCGTCGCGGATGGTGCTCAGGCGATGGGCAATCGTGATCACCGTGCGTCCCTTCATCAACCGCTCCAGCGCCTCAATCACCAGCTTCTCCGATTCGCTGTCCAGCGCGGCGGTCGGCTCGTCCAGCAGCAGGATGGGACTGTTGCGCACCATGACGCGCGCAATCCCAATTCGCTGGCGCTGGCCTCCGGAGAGCGTCGAGCCACGCTCGCCCACCATGGTGTCGTAGCCCTTGGGCATGCGCGCGATGAACTCGTCCGCATTGGCCAGCTTGGCGGCCTCCACGATTTCATCCCGGGTGGCATTGGGGCGCCCGAAGGCAATGTTCTCCAGGATCGTCCCGCGGAACAGCACTGTGTCCTGCAAGACGTAACCAACTTGATCGCGCAGCGGATGGATCTTGTAGTCACGAACATCGCGGCCGTCGATCTTCACGCTTCCCTTGTCCACATCGTAAAAGCGCGGGATCAGGCTCACCACCGTCGACTTTCCGCTGCCAGTTGGCCCAACCACCCCCACCAACTGACCGGCCTCGATGGTGAAGTTCACGTCCTTCAGGACTGGCTCGTCAGCGGCATATCCAAATGCCACGTGCTCGAAGGTAATGTCGCCCTTCACAGATCCTGGCTCGATCGCGTCCGGGCGTTCCGGAAGAATGGCATCGGTTTCCAATATGGCCTGGATCCGCTCCACGCCCACCCCGGCCTGCGCGATGGCGTTGGTGGTGGTCGCCAGGTCCTTCACCGGCTTGAAAAATTTGCTGAGGTAGGAAAGGTAAACCGTCAGCGCGCCGACGGTCATGGCTTCCTTCAGAATGAGCGCCGCACCGCGCCACAACACGATGGCCGTGCAGAACGCGACGGTGATAGTCACGATGGGCGAGAGCATCGACTTCACCCTGCGTGCCTTCAGCGCGGCGGCGACGGTGGCATGGCTGACATCGGCCAGCGCCTGCTGCTCCATCTCCTCGCGTCCGAAAGCCTTCACTGCCTGCATCGACTCCAGTCCCTGCTGCACCACCGCAACGATGTCGGCCTGCTCCTTCCGCACTTGATGCGTCGCTTTCTTTACCGCCTTCTTGAAGCGCGAAATGAAGAAAAGCATGAACGGCGTCACGGCCAGAGCAATCAGAGTGAAGTCCCAATTGAGCCAGAACATCAGCCCCAGCATCGACACGATGGTGAGCATGTCGACCAGGATGTCGAGCGTCGACGACGAGGCAAAGGACTGGATGGTCGCGATGTCAGTGGTGATGGTGCTGAGCAGCGTGCCGGTCTCGTGAGTGTTGTAGTAGCCGAGCGAAAGCCGCTGCAGGTGATGATACGTCTTCAGGCGCAGGTCGTTCGCCACCCACTGCCCGACGCTCTCGGTGTAATAGTTGTCGATGTAGCTGGCCAGCGCGCCGATCAAGGCTATCAGTACGAAGGCGAGGGCCGCCAATCCGGCAACTCGTAACTTATTGCCGTGCTCCAACATCGGGCTCACAATCTCATCCAGCACATGAGGCAGTTTGTGACTGCCCACCACGTTGTCGATGATCACCTTCAGCGGCCACGGACTGGCCAAACTAGATGCCGTCTCCACCAGCATGGCGAGCAGAATAATCACCAGCTGGCCACGGTAAGGACGGAGCAATTCGCGGATCAGATGTATCATGCCGTGGTTTCCTCGAGAGGCCACTGAAAACGAGATGCGCTTCGGGCTTTCGCAGTATTGTCGCCTGAAAGCCCCAGTTTGCAAAGATGTTAGTTGGCAA
>PLBD01000164.1 GCA_003135315.1 Acidobacteriaceae bacterium
CGCGCCGTCAGCTGGAACTCGGCGGAGGGCCAACCCATCCCATGCATCTGCTGGAGAGCAACGAATTGCTGCGCGCATTCGCCGGCCTCCGCGTGTTGTACTATCGCGAAGCCGCGAAGGACAAGGCTGTCGCAGAACTGGTGGCGCAGAAAACCAGTCTCCCGTGACTATTTACGGCACTCGGTTGTCATAAAATTGCAATATGAAGTTGATTGTTTATTCAGCCTGGTGGTGTCCCGACAGCCGCGTCGCCAAGCAGTTTCTTGATAAGCACAACATCCCTTATACCGAGATCGACATCGACAAGACGCCCGGCGCGNNAGCCGACTTTAGTCGGCGAGGGGTCTGCTGTTCTGAGGCACATTTATCCTGCCGCTGGCCTTTAATCCCCGAAGACCCTGCGGAATATCTTGTCCACATTGCGCAGCGGCCGCTTCAGATCGAAAGCGTGTTCCAGCGTTTCGCGCTTCACCTTCGACGTGATCTCAGGATCGCTCATGATCAGCTCGCGGAAATTCAGGTCCTCTTTCCAGGCGCGCATCGCATTGGACTGCACCAGCCGGTAAGCGTCCTCGCGCAGCATACCGGCCTCGACCAGGTCCAGCAACAACTGTCCGCTGAACACGAGCCCGCCGGTCGATTCCAGGTTTTTCAGCATGCGCGTGGGGTAGACCAGCAGCGTGTCAATCAAATTCGTTGTCTTGTGCAGCAGATAGTCCGCGAGAATTGTCGAGTCCGGCAAAATAACGCGCTCCACCGACGAGTGCGAAATATCGCGCTCGTGCCACAGGGCGACGTTCTCCAGCGCGGCCTGCGCATTGGCGCGCACCACGCGCGCCAGCCCGCTGATCTGCTCGCAGGTCACGGGGTTGCGCTTGTGCGGCATCGCCGACGAGCCCTTCTGCTTCTCGCTGAAATACTCTTCCGCTTCGCGCACTTCGGTGCGTTGAAGGTGGCGAATCTCAGTGGCGATCTTGTCCAGCGTCGACGCAATCACGGCCAGCGTAGCCACGTAAAACGCGTGCCGGTCGCGCTGAATTACTTGCGAGGAAACCGACGCCACGTTTAGTCCTAAGCGCTTGCAGATCGCTTCTTCGTACTCCGGCTCCAAATGCGCCGCGTTGCCCACCGCACCCGACAGCTTGCCCACCCGCATCTGCTCAGATGCCATTTCGAAGCGCTCGATGTTGCGCTGCACTTCGGAGTACCAGTTCGCCAGCTTCAGTCCGAACGTGATGGGCTCGGCGTGAATGCCGTGCGTGCGGCCGATGGCAGGCGTGTCCTTGAACTCCCAGGCGCGCCGCTTCAGCACTTCGCGCAGCTTTTGCAGGTCGTCGCGAATGATGGCCGACGCCTGTTTCACCAGCAGCGCCTGCGCCGTGTCCACGACGTCGTTTGATGTGAGGCCGTAATGCAGCCAGCGTGACTCAGGCCCGACCTTCTCGGCAACCGCGGTGGTGAAGGCGATGACGTCATGCTTCACTTCGGCTTCGATCTGGTTGATGCGGTCGACCTCGAAGCTGCCTTTCTCGCGAATGGCCTTGGCCGCGGATTCCGGTACGATGCCGGCCTCGGCCAGGGTTTCCGTGGCCGCGAGCTCGACGTCCAGCCAGGTGCGAAATTTGTTCTCGTCACTCCAGATGCGGCCCATCTCCGGGCGGGTATAGCGAGCGATCAAGCGAATCTCCTTTACAGGCGGTCCAACAGATGGGGATGAAACCCTCTATTGTACAAGGACGGTGCGGCTCTGGCCGCTCCGAAGCAAATCCGGCCACGAATGGGGGCATCGGGTTGAGTAAGGTTGTGATCGAGCCAGGATGCTCAAAGCGAGCAAGCGAGGGCAGTCCGGGTGGAGTGGCCCAACGGCGCTACGCGGAGAGACGGGGAGGCGGCGCTCGGGAAAAGATCGCCCGCACTCTCTCGGCGCCGCCGCGGTGAAACGCCTTTCAGATCACCACCGTCTCGTGATATTCGCCGTATACGTGCCGCATGGCATCGGAAATCTCACCGACCGTGGCGTTCGCCTCGACGGCTTCAACGATCACCGGCATCAGGTTGCCCGTGCCGCGCGCGGTGTCTTCCACCTGCTTGATCGCCGCCTGCCACTTCGCCTGGTCGCGTTTGGCCCGCAGGGCGCGCAGACGCTCCACCTGCTTGCGCTCCAGAGATTCGTCCATGTGCAGCAGAGGAATCGGCTTTTCCTCATCCAGTGCGAAGGAGTTCACTCCGACCACGATTGCTTCTTTGTGATCGACGGCGCGCTGATAGTCGTAGGCCGCGTTCTGGATTTCCTGCTGCACATAGCCGCGCTCGATGGCCTTCAGCATGCCGCCCATGGCGTCGATTTTTTCCAGATAGGCGAGCGCGTTGGTTTCGATCTGGTTGGTCAGCGCCTCCACATAATACGAGCCGGCCAGCGGATCGATGGTCTGCGGAGCGCCCGATTCATGCGCGATGATCTGCTGCGTGCGCAGCGCGATGCGCGCCGACTGTTCGGTGGGCAGCGCCAGCGCCTCGTCGAAGGAATTGGTATGTAGCGACTGCGTGCCGCCCAGCACCGCCGCCATCGCCTGGAGGGCTGTGCGAACGATGTTGTTTTCCGGTTGCTGGGCCGTGAGCGTCGAACCCGCTGTCTGGGTATGGAAGCGCAGCATCTGCGACTTGGGATTCTTCGTACCAAAGTGGTCGCGCATAATTCGCGCCCACATCCGTCGCGCCGCGCGGAACTTCGCCACCTCTTCCAGAAAATTGCTGTGCGCGTTGAAGAAGAACGACAGCCTCGGGGCGAAATGGTCCACGTCGAGACCGGCGTCGATGGCCGCCTGCACATAAGCGATGCCATTCGCCAGCGTGAATGCCACTTCCTGCACCGCGGTGGAACCGGCCTCCCGCATGTGGTAACCCGAGATGGAAATCGTGTTCCACTCCGGCACGTGCTCGTTTGCATAGGAGAAGATGTCGGTGATGATGCGCATGGCTTGCGCTGGCGGATAAATATACGTTCCGCGCGCGATGTACTCTTTCAGCACATCATTTTGTATGGTGCCGGAAAGTTTGCGCACGTCGCTTCCGCTGCGCCGTGCGGTCACGATGTACAGCGCAAGCAGGATGGCGGCGCTGGCGTTGATGGTCATCGAAGTGGAGATTTTCTCCAGGTCGATGCCGTCGAACAGCCGCATCATGTCCTCGACGGAGTCGATGGCCACGCCTACTTTGCCGACTTCGCCCATGGCGAGCTCGTTATCGGAATCCAGCCCGATCTGGGTTGGCAGGTCGAAAGCCACGCTGAGCCCGGTTGTGCCCTGGCTCAGGAGATACTTGTAGCGCCGGTTCGACTCCTCAGCATCGCCCATGCCGGCGTACTGCCGCATCGTCCACAGCCGTCCGCGATACATTGTCGCCTGCACGCCGCGGGTGTAGGGAAATTGTCCGGGGTAGCCGATATCGCGATCGTAGTCAGAGCCTTCCAGATCGGCCGGGGTGTACAGCGGCTGAACGTTAATGTGCGAAGACGTCTCCTGGGCTGCGGAGGGTTTGGTGCTCACGGCGCTCTTCTGCTTCGTTTCGGCCATCGAAATAGGGCCTCGCTATCAAAGGTATGGTTACAGTATGGGCCGGGGACCGAACTGGCACCTATGACGTGCGTCACAGCCGCGATTTTTTTCGGGATCGCCAGAGCGAACTTACGCCAAAGTAGACGAATAACACTGCGAAGGTGGCGGCCAGCAACATCTTTCCCGTGGAGCCGGTACCCACGCTGCGGCGATGATATTCCCGGACGGAAGCGGCCGCGCCGATGAATGCCAGCGCCAGGAAGAACAGCCCGGTCACTTCCAGCCAGAGCACATGCAAGACGCGAGTGACGCTCCGGACGGTTACGGTGCCGGCTTTGTAAAACGCCCTGACCCAGCGATTTTCGCCGGTCTTGCGTCCCGCTACTCGTAGCAGGGCGCGCCCTTGCGTGCTGAGATCGGGGGATGGCAAAGTTGACCTCTAGTGCCGCGCGGTCGCTGCGGACATCGTTATTCTAGCAGTCTGGGTTGCCGGCCATGCCGCTCGCTAGCCCAGTCTCCCAGCGAAACTTGCCCTCCACCTCCGGCATCCTAACTAGTACAAATACGGGTTCGTCGGGCGCAACAAGCCTTTCACGTTCCAGCCATGTGTGCGAACATTTCTGTATCGACGGGCCCACGAAAGGCTCAGGTGAAATCATGGACAAGCAACTCAAGAGCATGATTAAGGAGCTGGGGGACGCCATCAACAATTCGCTTGCTGATTCCGAGCAGATTGCCGAAGTGATCTCCCGGATCAAAGACGGCGGGTACGACGTGGTCGTTGTGCTGGAGGCCACGATCGGTTTCAACGAGCACGCCGGGAGCGAAGAAGAAGAAAGCTTGCCTGTAGGCCGGCAGTCGTCCGCCGATTTCAAAGTTACGTCGCAAGACGTGCAGTTTCTGAAGTCGCTCCGCATCAGCGTCGAGGAGGGCGGATGAAGTCACAGCGAGACCGGTTGCCCCTCAGAGGATGCGGTGATGGTCTGTGCTAAGATGCGGCTTCAATTGTGGCCATAGGGGCACCGGCAGATGAGAGACACCCTTGGAGTTTTGCTGGCAGGCGGAGCGGGCGAACGTCTCTACCCGCTGACCCGGGACCGTGCCAAGCCCGCCGTCACCTTTGGCGGCATCTACCGCATCATCGACATCACCCTCTCCAATTGCATCAACTCTGACCTGCGGCGCGTTTACATTCTCACGCAATACAAAGCCCTCTCTCTCAATCGCCACATCCGCGAAGGCTGGGGCAACATCGTGGGCCGCGAGTTGGGCGAGTTCATCGAGATCCTGCCGCCCATGAAGCGCGTCAGCGAGAACTGGTATATGGGGACCGCTGACGCGGTCTACCAGAACATCTACTCCATCGGCTCCGAGCAGCCCCGGTATGTGCTCATTTTGTCGGGCGATCACATCTACAAGATGAATTATGACCGGATGCTGCGGCAGCATAAGGACTCCGGTGCCGACGTTACTCTGGCGACGATCCTGGTCGACCCCTCGGAGACCAAGCATTTTGGGGTGGTGGAAATCGACCGCATCGGCCGTGTGGTGGGGTTCCAGGAGAAGCCGGAAGTGACGGACCTGCGTTCTCCCTACGATCCGCAGATGGTTTCTGCGTCGATGGGCATCTACCTGTTCAACACCGACGTACTGATTCCGGCGCTGCTGAAGGACGCCGAAGATGCGACTTCGCGTCACGACTTTGGCCACAATGTGCTGCCCCGGATGGTGGGCGACTACAAGGTTTATTCCTTCAACTTCATCGACGAAAACAAGAAGGAGGCGTTGTACTGGCGAGACGTGGGGACACTGGAAGCCTACTACGAGGCCAACATGGACCTGGTTTCCGTCGCGCCCGTGTTCAACCTCTATGACAGCGCATGGCCCATCCGAACGCACATGCGGCAATATCCTCCTGCCAAGTTCGTGTTCAACGATCCGGGACGCACCGGCGAGGCCCACGATTCCATCGTGTCCATGGGTTGCATCATCTCTGGCGCAGCGGTCAAGAACAGCGTCCTGTCCCCGGATGTCAGAGTCAATTCCTACACCCAGGTCGAGACCAGCATCGTGTGCTCGCACGTGAATGTCGGCCGCCATTGCCGTATCCGCAAGGCCATCATTGACCGCGATGTGCATATCCCGGAAGGGACCGTCATTGGCTATGAAACTGAAGCCGACCGGCAGAAGTATCACGTCACCGACAGCGGCATCACCGTGGTGACGCGCGACTACTCGCTCTTCGAGAATCCGGTTACCGTGGACTACTTCACGTCGGAGTAGGTGGCGGCTACTGCAATCCTGCTGCTTTCTGGAGCAGGAAGCCGGTGTACCACAATGTGGGGCAAGCCTATGAAGCCGCAGCGGAGCGTGTTTGGATGCGCGTTAACAAACTGTTGGTGCTCCTGTGGCTTTGTTTCATCGCGCGCGGTAGTTTCTACTCGGCGCTCTTGCCCATCTGGGAAGGCTATGACGAGCCCTCCCACTTCGCCTTCATCCAGTATGTGGCTGCGCACAAGGGATTGCCTGTCCCGGTCACACCGGTCTCCCGCGAGGTGCAGGAGTCGCTACAACTGGTGCCGCTCTCCTGGGAACAGCGCCTGCATGCGTTGACGCCGCCGATCTACACGCAAGATTCCTACTGGCAACTACCAGAGGCAAGCCGCAGGGCCCTGGTAGAACAGGAGCGTGCGCTTCCACCTTCATGGGGAACTCAGGCGGGAACCGCTCCCGCAATGTATGAGGCGCAGCAGGCACCCCTCTATTACTGGATGATGGCTGTTCCGCTGAGCCTGGCTTCAGGATGGTCGCTGGCGGCACGCGTCTTGCTCGTGCGAATCCTCAGTGTGCTGCTGGCATCGTTGTTCGTCCCCATTGCTTACACCGCTGCCAGGAGGCTCTTTGCGGATGACGCGCAACCGCTTGGGATCGTCGCGGTCATCGCCTGCATGCCCGAGCTTATGATCGACATAAGCCGGGTGGGCAACGAGAGCCTCGCGATCGTCGTCTACTCAATATTGACGCTGCTTTTGTTGTTGGCGGGGGAGCGCGGACGGTCAAAATGGTTCGTTGCCGCTGGAGTTGCGCTCGGAGTGGGCTTGCTAACCAAGGCCTATTTTCTCTTCGCCGTTCCAGCATTCCTGCTGGTGGCACTGTATTCGATCTGGCGAAGTGGAGGCGAGCGCAAACCCGTCGTTTTCAATACGGCGGTGGGAATCGGTCTGGCAGCGTTAATCAGTTTCGGGTGGTACTGGCGCAACCATGTGGTCATGGGGGGCTGGTCAGGAGAACAAGATGCGGCCCTCGCGTCTCACATCACGCTGCGGCATTTGATTATCGCTGCCGGGCATGTGAACTGGATTGGTGGTATCGCGTCGGTGCTGATCTCGCACACGTGGTTCGGCGGCTGGAGCTTTTTGAAACTGCCGAGATTGATCTATGTCGTTTTTGCGTTGGGCATGGCGGCGGCCTTCTTCGGCCTGGTAAAAACCGTTCTCAAGTGCGGATTGAAGTCCGGAAGCCTGGTCGTGTTGCTCTCTTTGTACGGATCGTTTTGGATCGGCTTACTCTGCGGCGTGCTGGTACTCTACATCGCCAGAGGAGTTTCGGCGTCCTGCGGCTGGTACATGTACGCCGTGATCGTCCCCGAGATGCTGCTCGTGACTTGGGCCTTGTACTCGGTTGTTCCCAAACGCTGGTGCTGGATCGTGCTGCCGGGGATGGCAGCAGCGTTCGCGGCAATCGACGTCTACGGCGTGCTTGCGCTGTTACTGCCGTACTACACGGGAATTATTTCGCACCTTCCGGGCAGCGATATCGTGCGGCCCGCGAAGGTGCTGCAACTCTTGAATGCCGAGCCGCATCTGCTGCTTGACCGGCTAATGGCCAATAAGGCGGCCGTGCTGGTCCCGTGGGTGCTGGGTTTTCTTTTCGTGACATATTGCGTTTCCACAGCAGTCGCAGTTGCAGTCAGTTACGGGGTGATGCGAAGGGACAAAGCGAACGCAGGTTTCGGTCTGAACGCGTAGCCTCTTGGTTCTCTCTGCATCAACGGTGACCGATAAAGTGGCTTCCCGCACCTACTCCGTTATCAGCCGCGCCTTCACCGCGATGGCTCCCACGCACCATAACAAGGCATCTTCAACGTGCTCGCGAAGGGAGGCGCTGCTGAAGATCGTTCGCAACGGCACACGTTCCGTCAGGCGCGCCGTCAACTCGGTCAGCAATCCCTGGTAGCGGTCAGGCATGTGCAGCTTCGTGGCCCGCACCAGGTCATCGAACACCAGCAGGCAATCGAGGATCACGCCGTCGGCATCGGTGTCCTGCGAATTGATCAAGTGCAAGGCCTCGGCGACATCGCAGAAGATCTCGACTTCCTGTGGAGCCGGTCCCAGCTTTGCCAAGTCAGGGTCGAGCGTAAGCGCCTTCGCGCCAAGTTCGGGATGCGGG
>PLBD01000053.1 GCA_003135315.1 Acidobacteriaceae bacterium
GCGGCGACGCTCGCCGCCGCCACTCGCCGGCAGGAGGTGTGTGCGCTGGTGGATGCCAGCGACAGCTTCGATCCCGCCTCGGCGGCAGCGGCTGGCGTCGATCTTGACCGTCTGTTGTGGGTGCGCTGCCACGGACCAGCAGGCGCTCTCAAGCGCCAGGGCGCCAGCATGAAACCCCGTTCTTCCAACCACGCTGGCTTTGCCTTTGGCGGCGTATTGGAGCAGGTGCTGAAGGTGACCGATCTGCTTCTGCAGGGCGGTGGCTTTGGCATAGTCGTGCTCGACCTGGGCGACATTCCGGTGGAAAGCGCGCGACGCGTGCCGCTCACCTCGTGGTTTCGCTTTCGCCGCGCGGTCGAGCCCACCGGGACCGTGCTGCTGCTGATTGAACAGGAGCCGTGCGCCAAGACCTGTGCGTCGCTGGTGCTGCGATTGCAGCCGGAGGCAATCTTCGCGTCCAATTCGACTACTTTCCTGGACCCAGATCAGCTCGGGCTGACATCGTTGTCTCACAATGTGGGATTCGCAGATACGGGCCCGCATATTCCGAAACACAATGTTGTGGGCCATGCGGCACTCTTACGGGGAATGCGTTTTCGGGCTGAGGTGGTGCGTTCCTGGGCGCAGCGCAAGCCACCGCAATCGGTGGGCGCCTACTTTGAACTGCGCACTGCGTTGTAAGAACTCTGCGCACGGTTTTGCGCGTCAATCGATATGTTTGCCTGCATCCATATCCCCGACTTCCCGGTGGAAGCCATGGTTCGCGCCGAGCCAGTGCTGCGCGATCGTGCGGTCGCGGTTCTGGAAGGCAAATCTCCGCTGGTGCGCGTAATTGCATTGAATGAAAAAGCTCGCCGCCTGGGAATGGAAATCGGCATGACCAAATTGCAGGCGGCTGTTTTCGCCGGCACTTTGCCGTCGGAGACTGCGAAAAAGACAGTCTCACAGCGTGGTAGTAAAAGTGCGGATACTTCGTCGCATTACAATCTGGCGATTTTGCGTCAACGCTCGCCGCAGCAGGAGATCTCGGCCCACGCCGCGCTCCTCGATGTTGTCCACGCTTTTACCCCGCGCGTGGAAGACACCGCTCCGGACACTTTGCTGCTTGATCTCGAGGGCTTGGACCGACTGTACGGCGCGCCTCCGAGGATGGCCAGTGAGCTGGCGGCGCGGGTGATGGCCGTCGGAATGGAAGCGAATATCGCGATAGCTGCTAATCCAGATGCCTCCATGCACGCGGCGCGGGGATTCAATGGGACGACGGTTATTCCCGCCGGTAAGGAAGCGCAGCGTTTGGGGGCACTGCCGTTGCAGGTATTGCTGGATGCATTCGACATTTCTTCGCAGAACAAGACTGCGGGCAAAGCGTCCGAGCGCGGGCGCGAGAAGCTGCGGGAGCAGATGCTGGACACGCTGGAACGTTGGGGAGTCCGCGATTTTCGTGCCCTGGCGTTGTTGCCGGAGCACGCCTTGGTTTCGCGGCTGGGTGAAGCAGGAGCGCAGTTGAGAAGACTGGCGCGCGGTGAGGGCATGCGCACCCTCGTATTGTGCGCGCCGCCATCGCAATTTGAAGAGGCGATAGAGCTGGAATGTCCGGTTGAAACCATCGAGTCGTTGTCGTTTGTTTTGAATCGGCTGTTGGAGCAATTGTGTGCGCGGCTGGAGGCCAGGGCCCTGGCAGCGCACGAGCTGCATCTGCGTTTGCAATTGGAGCGGCGTGTTGCCGACGAAGAGACCACAACGGTCCAGGAACTCATTAGCCATTTACCCGACTCCCACAATGTGGCGCAAACGCCAATATTTGAGCGCGCCCTGCGCCTGCCGGTTTCCATGCGCGATCCCAAAATATTTTTGAAGCTGCTGCAGTTGGAGTTGGCGGCCCATCCGCCGGGCGCTCCGGTCACGAAACTATGGATCACAGCCGTGCCGGCGCCGCCGCGGTCGGCCCAGTGCGGGCTGTTTCTGCCGGTCACTCCTGAAGCGGAGAGGCTGGAGATTACGCTGGCCCGGATCGGCGCTGTGGTTGGTGAACGCCGGGCGGGCATTGCGCGGTTGCTCGATAGCCATCGGCAAGGCAGTTTCCGGGTCGGCCGTTTTGCGATCACGACAGACGATATAAAACAAACTGTTTGTCTCACAACGTGGGAGGCCAGCGATCATCTGCCTTTGGCGCTGCGGCTTCTCCGTCCGCCATGCTGCCTGCAGGTCCGTTTAGCGCATGGGCGGCCTGACCGCCTCGTCGTACAGACAAAACAAACAGATCGCGAAGAGCTGCAAGGACAAGTAGTGTGGTCGGCTGGGCCCTGGCGATCGTCAGGCGACTGGTGGACGGAAAATGCGAACCAGGATAACGCGAATGCTGGGCAGGCCGGTCCGTGGGACCGCGAAGAATGGGACATCGCGCTTGCCCTTGTCGGCAGTGACGGATCTGGCGGCAATGTGGCGCTCTATCGCATTTATCGCGATTTGGGGACCGGCCAGTGGTTTGCTGACGCCAGCTACGACTGAGTCACCGCGGAGGGTACAGAGAATCTTGAACTCGCCCATAAATTACTTGGTTTCATAAAACGTTCGGGTTCGTATCAGGGCACGACTTTAGTCGTGCCGAACGAAACGCCGCAAAGGTCAGGGCTTCAGCCCCTGCGAAAAAGGGTTTTTCAGGGGCTGAAGCCCAGGTTAGGATGAACTCGCTTGCGGCCCGGCTGAAGCCAGGCCCTGATACAAAGAAACAGGGATTAGGGAACGTAAAGGCAGGGAATAGGGAGTAGGGAATAGGGAGTAGGAAGGCGGGTCCTCGTTCGGCTCGGATCGTACGAAAGGCAAAGGCAAAAACAACCGCGGGTCCTTCGACTCGTCCCGGCACGCCAGGACTCGCTCAGGATGACATTCGATATCCGTTGCTCAGGATGACACGGACTGGGGATGGAGGAGCTGGTGGGAGAGTGCACCCAGAAAAAAAAGACGGCACGAACGGTCTAGCTGTTCGTGCCGGGAGGCCA
>PLBD01000285.1 GCA_003135315.1 Acidobacteriaceae bacterium
TGGACCAGCCGCGGAATTTGGCTAAGTCGGTTACGGTGGAATAGCTGTCTCACACAGATTCGCCGAGCGCGATTAGAAAAGCAATAAAGAAGGCCACCGTCACTTCACGGAACGTCTGGCTTCGCGAGCGCTTGATAGCTACTCCGGTGGCGGAATTCGGTGCGGCGGAAGGCCTCGATCTGGGTGGGAAGATCGGCGTCGAACGGAGACATCTCGATACCGGAGGCGGTGTCCGAGATCGTCAACGTGCTGCCTTCGGATATGCGGAGGCGGGCAATCGGCTCTTTCGGAAGTAGAACGCCGAGGCCTTGGCCGATCTTGCGGAGCTTGGTCTTCACGGGAAGATTATAATGACGATTCTTTGTGCCGTCCCCTACGGGACTCGGACTCCACAAATACGCCTACCCCGCCCTGAAGGGCGGGGCTATCATCTTTCGCGCCTGCGGCGCTCGGTTCGTCTCTCCGCCAACTCTTACGCCTTCACGAACTTCAGCGAGGCCGAATTCATGCAGTAGCGCAAGCCGGTCGGACGCGGGCCGTCGTCGAAGACGTGTCCCAGATGGGCATCGCACTCGGTGCATCGCACCTCGTCGCGCGTCATGCCCAGGCTGGTGTCGCTGTCCGTCTTAACGTTCTGCTTGGCAATCGGCGCCCAGAAGCTGGGCCAGCCGGTGCCGGAATCGAACTTGGTGGCTGAGCTGAACAACGCATTCTGGCAGCACACGCAACGGAAGATCCCTTTCGCATGCAAGTCCCAGTACTGGCCGGTGAAGGCGCGCTCGGTGCCCGCCTGGCGCGTGACGTTGAACTGCTCGGGCGTCAACTGGGCGCGCCATTGGGCCTCGGTCTTGACCACTTTGGGCACGCGCTTGGGACCAATCTTCTGGCCGTCATCTTTGAACTCGACAATCTCGACGTAATCGGTGGAGGCCGGCGCAGCCTCGGCTTCAGTGCGGTTGAACAGGCTCATAAATGCAACTCCTGAGAGAGATAGGAAACTGGTTTTCAGAAAATTTCTTCGGTTCGTCATAGTGTACTCAGCGTTTGTCAATTTGCGGGCTAAAAGAGAATTGTGCCGTCCCTACGGGACTCATTTATCTTTCTCACTCTACCCAGGACTCCGCTTCGCTCAGTCCTGGGCTAGACTGTTTCGCGCCTACGGCGCTCGATTTTCGGACTTCCTGTTCCACTGCCGAAAACGCAATGTTAATGCTCACATAGGTATTTACGCCCCGGGCTAACGGCGCTTCCGTCGCGTTGCGGCTGGATTGTCGCCAACTCGGGATGGCTTCTGCGATCCGACCCGTAATGCCTACTGGTTGCGATAGAGTTGCGGATACATCTGCTGCAAGTTGGCCACTTTGGGCAGATCGAAGCGCGCGATGTACGGATTATCCGGATGCAGCGTCGCGTAATTCTGGTGATAGCCCTCCGCGGGATAGAAGCCCTTCAATGGGACTACTTGCGTCACGATCTTGTGCGAAAAAACTTTCGCCTGATCCAGCTGCGCGATGTAGTCGTCGGCAACCTTCTTCTGCTCATCGTTGCCATAGAAAATCACGGAACGATACTGCGTGCCCTCATCCGGATATTGCCGGTTCAACTGTGTGGGATCGTGCGCGACCGACAAGAACACCTGTAGCAACTGGCCGTACGTAATCTTCGACGGGTCGTAGACGATCTTCACCGACTCGGCGTGGTTGGTCGTGCCGGTGCTAACAATCTCGTATTCCGCCGTTTTCGCTGAGCCTCCGGAATATCCCGACGTGGCCGAGACCACCCCTTTGACGTGCTGGAAGACGGCCTGGATGCCCCAGAAGCAGCCTCCCGCCACCACTGCGGTTTCCTGGCCAGGCGCGCTCGCCAGAGGCTCATCCACGGCAGGTTTCGGCAGCGCCGTTACCTTCTCGCTCGCAACCACTGAGCCGCGAGAGCCGTGCATTACGACGCCGACTAACACCGCGACCATTAACGCCGCAAAAGCAAAACGCAACAGAAGCTTAGACATAACTTTCCTCACCTACTTAATGGCTACGCTACCCTCATCCGATTAGAGTCGCAATCCGACAGAAGGTTACAAGGCAAATCTGCCGGAGATTAAGCTGCCTGGCGCCTGGGATTGGACCATCACTTAGGGTACGCGGGGGCGAGGCAATCGGATTTCGAGCGCGGCAGCTTCCGAAATAAGCCGATTCGCCGACATGCGGCAGTACGACGGGCTACTTCAACGGTGGCTTGAATTGCTCGTCGATTTCGATCTGGTAGCCATTGGCCAGCCGATTGTTCCCATTGGCCAGGCTGACAACCGACATCATCTCGTGAAACATTTCCGGCGTCATGCCCTTGTTGCGCGCCGACGCAGTGTGTGTGGCGATGCAGTAGGGGCAGCCGTTGGTCACGCTGACGGCGATATAAAGCAGCTCCTTCATGAGCGGGTCGAGCGCGCCCGGCGCCATGATCTGCTTGGTATCCTGCCACGCTCGCTGCAACAGCGCCGGATCGTGAGCCAAGGCTTTCCAGAAATTGTTGATCCGGTCGGTCTTGCGGGTGGCCATGATGTCGTCGTACACCGCCCGTACTTCAGGGCCGGCGTCTGCGTACTCGATGAGTCCAAATGTCGCCATGAAAATCTCCTTCACCACGGAAGCACGGAGTACACGGAAAGACAAAGAATAAGAAATTTTCCGTGTACTCGGTGCTTCCGTGGTGACAACGATTATTCCACCGGCACCTTCTCCCGATACGCGGCCACTTGCACGTTCCATCCCAGCGCCTGGGTCATGGCATCGCGCAGTTGCGCAGCGGCGGCCGGCTCACCGTGCACCAGATAGGTCACGCTCGGCGCACGCCGAAAGGTGCGCAGCCACTCCAGCAGTTCGGGGGTGTCGGCGTGGTCGCTGAACTGTTCCAAGCTGGCCACCTGTGCGCGAATAGGAATTTCCTGCCCGAACATCTTCACCTGAGGCGCGCCGTGCTGGATGGTGAAACCCCGCGTGCCTGGCGCCTGGAATCCGATGAACAGCACAAGGTTCTTGGGATCGGGCAGGCGCAGCATCAAGTGGTGCACGATGCGTCCGCCGGCGACCATGCCGCTGGAGGAGATGATGATCACCGGTGACTTTATGTTATTGATCTTCTTGGAATCGTCCTGGCTGACATCGAAGTGAAAGTCGGGCCAATCGAGCGGCGAACCGTACCTGGCAACCATCGCCTTGGTCTCAGGCGTGAACTCCTCGGAGTGCTGCATGAAAACCTGGATGGCCTTGATCGCCATCGGGCTGTCGGCGTGCACCGGCACGCGCGGAACCTGTCCGGACTCCATCAACTCTTTCAGCATGAACAGGAATTTCTGGGTGCGTTCGACGGCAAACGATGGCACCACAACGCTGCCGCCGCGCTGCAGTGCGGTCCGAATGAGCGCCGCCATTTCCGGGCGAGGATCATTGTGAGGGTGCAAACGATTGCCGTACGTGCTCTCCATCACCAACAGATCGCAGTCCTCGCCTTCCGTTGGACCGGAATGCAGAACTTTGCCGGGCGCGACCTCGCTGTCGCGCACGCGCCCGATGTCACCGGTAAAGAGCAGCCGCCTGGCCGCCGTTCCGGAGTTCAGCGTGATCTCCGACATCGACGAACCGAGGATGTGAGCCGCGCGAACAAAGCGGAACGAGAACTGGCTGCTCAACTGTTTGAGCTGGTCGAACTCCACTGGACGGAAGAGCGTCATGCATTGCTGCGCGTCTTCCATGGTATAGAGCGGCAACGCAGGATGGTGTTTCGAAGCGTTCGTCTTGTTGTAGAACGCAGCGTCTTCTTCCTGGAGGTGTCCGGAGTCAGGCAGCAAAATGCTGCACAGCTCGATGGTCGGCGCGGTGGCGTAAATCGGCCCATGGAAGCCCTGTTTCACCAGTCGCGGAATCCAGCCGGAGTGGTCAAGATGCGCGTGGGTGAGGATAACGGCGTCGATGGTGTTGGCCGGTACCGGCAGATCCTGCCAGTTGCGCTCACGCCATTCCTTTTGCCCTTGAAAGAGACCGCAATCGACCAGCACCTGCAACGGGCGAGCGCCATCGCCGTCCACATGGATGAGGTGCTTCGATCCGGTAACAACTCCTGCGGCACCGAGAAATTGAATGTAGTTCATACCATCCTTTGTTTACAACAGAGAACAGAGACACAGAGGTTTCATAAATCAATTCTCTTTGTTTTGATCCTTCTCTTCGTCTTCCGGCTTCGGTGGTGGGAGCGTCCCCTCGTGCGGCGGGGGGACGTTGAACACATTGTTACCGGCATTTGCCTCCGGCACACTGCCGTCGTTGACCTCGATCTTGTCGGGCGCGACCGGAACCTCAATGCGGCCGGTGCCTTTTTGTCCGGCCTTCACCAGGATGCGCACGACCTTCTCGCCGGACGGAGTCTGCACCAGCAGGGGCACTTCCGCTCCTGCGCGGCCGCGATTCTCGATGGCAGCGGTCAGGAGGAAACTTTTATACGCCTCGCTCAACAAGGACCGCGTGTAAGCGGAGGCAACGTGAAAGTCGGGCAGACCGCGGTCGCGATAGACCCAGTCGTCGAAGAACCATTCCAGATCGCGCTTGGAACTGGTTTGCAGGAGCCGCTGCAGGTACGCGGGATCTTTGTCGGCTCCAGGACGATAGGCCGCCAGCGCCGACTGCATCGCGGCATTGCCGAGCATGTCGCGCAGCATCCACAACACGAAGCTGCCCTTGCCGCGCAGGTAGAGCTCGTCGTTGGTGTTGAGCAGCGTATTGTCAGCGGAATTGGCTTCGGGCACGGTCTTCGCGGCGTCCGGCTTTGGATTTGCCGCTTCTTCGGCTCGCACCAGCGGCTCGCGATACTCGTCCAGAAAGTCCAACGCGGCCTTGCGTCCGGAACGGTTCTCCACCAGAACGGCTTGCAGGAAACGCTCGGCGCCTTCCTGTATCCACGGATGCGGCGAGTGGAAACGGGCCGCAACCTGCGTCGGCAGCAACAAGAGCTGCAACGTCGGAGTCGGCGCCTGGCGCAGCGGCGTGAACAGGATGGCTCCGCTCTGGTAGGGGTTGGCATTGGGATCGGTCAACTCCACCAGGCGCGCCGGTTGGCCGGGTTCACCCAGCCAATCGTGCAGCAGAGGATCGCTGGCTTCGGCCGCCAGCGCATAGTCGCGAGCCAGCGAGGTGTCCTCGGGAAGATGCAGCAGCGAAATTGTCGGGCGGTCCAGCGACTGGTAGCCGGCGATAGCAAAGGCTGGAGCGGTGTCCTTCATGCCGGTCAGGGTCAACGTGTTGCTGAACTCCTTAAGCTTGCCGGAGCCGTTCTCGCCGCCTGTGACCTCGCGACTCTCGCCGCAACTGGAAACCTCGGCATTGACCGCGATGCAGAAAGATTCCGTGTTTCCGCCAAGCGCGATCATGCGAGCATTGAACTCGCTGCGGGCATGTCGCTGCTTCCACGCAGCGATGGCGTCGAACACGGCATTGCCGTCGCTCATGTTCACGGCTTCGATGGAGACGGGATACCACGCGACATATCCCAGCCCGCGCACCGCCGTGAACGCGTCGCTGATCTGGTCCCAATCGTTGCGCGCGGCGACGTCAGCGGGAGCGCCCATGCGCGTGAGACGCGTCGCATCGGGCGTGATGGTCCCACCGTACTGTACGTCCAGCGTGATTGTCGTCCCGGGCGGCACCGGCTTTGGGAGACTTACGATCACTTCCGAAAGGCTGCCGGTGTGATCGATGTCGGAAGTGTAATTCTCGCCGAGCCACTGTACCGGCTTATCGTCAAGGGTGATGCTGTTCCACGCCAGCGACGACGAGACCTGCAAGGCAATGTTCTTTTCGGGATTCTTGGAGTCGTTGCGCAGCGTGAGCTTGCCGGTAACGGCCATGACGTGGGTCGTGCGGTCAATCTGGACTTCGAGCTGATACCGCGTGATGGTGAAGGCGTCGCGGTCAATGGCGTGCGCAAGGGAACAAACAAATAAAAGAACGATTATTGTGAAGGACCGCATTGTTAGTTTTGTGTCTCGCGTAGGTGGGCGGGAGATTGCATGGTTATGTTCAATCTTTGGTGGTCGGTGTGAGAACCGTGCCGCCCCCGAGGGGCTCGGCATTTTTCCGCCTTACCCAGCACTCCGCCTTCGGCGCTCCGGATTTTCAGGCTTCTTAGTCCACCTGCCCGGCGCGAAAGGAAGTTCTCACAGTCTTCAGTCGTGCCGTCCCTACGGGACTCGGCTCAATTTCCGACAAGACCCTGGGCTTACGCCGCCGGGCTAACTTCATAGCCGCCGCTGGCGCGGCTAGTTCGAGGCAAATCTCGAGCGATCGTGCACCGCATATTTGAGATTTATACCCCGACACCTGCGGGACTCGGCCTCGTTGTGCACCGAACCCAGCGCTTCTGCGCCGGGCTATTCTTGTTTCGCCCGGCGGGCTTTGGAATTCTTCGCAGGGTTCTTTTCCGCTGCCAGGTCTTTGGACTTGGCTTCTTCCGTCTTCTGGGCCGCCCTGCGCTGGCGCACAAGCTCGTACATCACCACGCCTCCCGCAACCGAAACGTTGAGCGAGGGCACGTGGCCGAGCATGGGAATCGACACCAGAAAATCGCAGCGGCGCCGGACCAGATCATGCATGCCCTTGCCTTCAGCGCCGAGCACGATGGCGCAATGCATGTTGTAGTCCAGTTCGTCGTAGCTCTGAGTGCCGCGTTCGTCCAGCCCAACGGCCCAGACATGGCGCTCTTTCAGCTCGTCCAGAGTGCGCGAGATGTTGGTGACGCGCGCGATCGGCAGATGCTCGGAGGCTCCGGCCGACGCCTTTACTGCAGTGCCGGTCAGCCCCGCGGCACGCCGCTCCGGGATGATCATGCCGTCAGCACCGGCCGCATCGGCGGTGCGAATCAGCGCGCCCAGGTTGTGGGGATCTTCGACGCTGTCCACCACGACCAGGAAGCTGTATTCGCCATGGCGCTGCTCCAGCAGCGTGTCCACGTCGGCGTACTGCTTGCTGCTGGTGACCGCGATAATGCCCTGGTGGGTATTGGTGTTGGCGAGCCGGTCGAGTTGCTCCCGGGGCAGGAAGCGCACCTGCACGCCGCTGGCGCGGCAATCGTCAATGAGCCGCTGCATGCGCTGATCGTGGCGCTCGCGCGCGATGCCCACATACTCAAAGCTGCGGCCGCCCGACTTTAGGGCCTCGCTGACCGAATGAATGCCGTAGATGACGACCATGTTTGAAGTTAGTGTACGACAGGAGGGCTGCCAGACGTCAGTTGTCGGCTCGCAAGAGTCTGTTTGAGGACTCTGCGGTGACACGGTCTCTGTGTCGCAGCCGTGGCGCCGCTCCGCGGCACTATTGTTTTCTGCAATTCACCGCGGGCTCACGCCCGCGGCTAACACAAATGTCGCCGCTGCGCGGCTGGTCCGGTCCCGATGCAATGGTTTGTTTCACCGCTCAGCGGAAATTGCAGCTACGACTCACCTACGGGACTCGGTGTTACTCCCGTACCTCGCTCCAGTTAGAGTCGGGATTGTACTGGTTCATGAAAGGCGCCTGCGTCTTGGTCTGCTCTCCCAGGTCTTTCTGAAAGACCTGGCGGTCCTGATCGATAATGAAGGTCATAATGCCGGAGACTCCGTATTCGGCGGGATAGGCGACGAAGCCGAATCCCCGGTTTTGGACACCCCCGCGGACATAATCTCTAAGACCGCCGTTGGCAAAGAACCCCTGCGTGGTCAACAAGCCGAAGTAATAGCCGTGGAAAGGCTTGTGCTGGCTGGGCTGAAGCCTGGCGCCTTCCGTGGTAGCAAACGCCAACAGAGGTCCCACCGGACTCTTGGGCTTGCCTGGGGCATCGGGCCAGTACAGTCCGTCTTCCTTGCCGGCATCGCTGATGAACTTGCGCGCGTACTGCTTTACGCCGTCGTGGTCCCGCGAGAAATACTCGGTTTGCGCGTAGGCCAGCGCGCCCAGGATATCGATGGCAGCGAGTTCATTACCACCAATGGTGCGATTTACAAGTTCAGCCTTTCCCGCCGTCGTATCGAAGTACCATTTGCCGGATGAGGCCTTTCTAACGGGTATCGGGAAGGCAGTATTGCTTACATCGACCAGCAGGATTTGGCTTCCATTCTCCAGCTTGCGCCAGCGATTCACTCTGTCGTAGGCGGAGGCGAATCCTGCAAATGCCTTTTTGTCCTCGTCCGCATTGCCGGAGGAAAAAACGTTTTTCGAATCCGGGCCGAAGATGGCCAGCATCTGCGGCGCATCGTCGTTCTTGGCAGCCAGGGCCAGCGCCAGACCGGCTTCCTCGGGCGTGGAGAATGTCTTTTGACCGCGAGCCGGCTCGCCAGCCGAAGTTGCGTGGTGACGGCAGGCGGGAAGTGCAACCGTCAGCATTACCAGCGCGAACGCCGTCCAACACCGGTAACCCACCATCCCACACTTACGGTCCGCCCGCGACATCATCCTCATCCACGCCTCCCCTGATTTGCCTCTCTTCGAGTCCGCCACGGGAATCACCAGTGCAGTCCGCTGGAGCGGCCTCCAATACCCCAGCCTGAGGCTCCGCCATGAGTGGCCCACCCGCGATAGCTGGCGGAGCGGTCGCCCCAGCCGCCAATCGCGAAGACGGTGCCGGCCTGAGTGCCCCAGCTGCTGAAGGCGGTCAGGTTCTGCTGCGGGTCGGGCGGTCCCCATCCCAGAGGGCCATCGGCGTTGGCCCAGCCGCCGCCCTCGCGGGACCAGGCGCTGAAAACCTGAAAGCCAGGCTTCGGGTTCACGGTACCGCTGACGTTGAACGTGTGCCTGGAGGCGGCGCTGTCTGCCGCTTCCAATTTGCCTTGGCCCACAGCCTGGGCGCCGGCCTGGGTGTTGGCTGCGCCGCCTTGCGAACCGAAAGGCCGGTTCGCATCGTCATGGTACGAATGGTTGCCGTAGTAGTAGTAGCCACCGTAGTAGCCACCATGCCAGGCGTGGTTGCCGTAGTAGGGATAGTTCCTATAGTTGGCCACGCCCTGATACCAATTGCAGCTCCAATTGCTCCAACCCCAGTCGGTACCGGACGCGACTCCAACGGCAATCCCATCCCCAAACGCCACCAAACCATTTTCCGGCAAGTTCTTGTTGTTGTAATTCGGCGTCGCCACCGGTTTCCCATAAACTGCCGCCGGGTTGTACTGCGGGACGTACACCACCAGAGGATTCCCGGGCTGCAAGGTAACGATGTCCCCGCTGGGTTGCGCCATAGTCAACTGTGCCGAGGACTTGAGATTTTCCTCCGCCTTGGCGCGGCCGCGCAACGCCTGGATCGCCGCCATGACCGCGGAATGTTGATTGTGGTAAACCTCGCCTAACTGAGAGGTCCAGATGAGATTGCGCGACATGATGTTCATCACCGATGGAAACTGCGTCAGCGCCTTGACGCTGGGGTCCCACGGCTGAGCGCTGATTTGCTGAAGCAGGACCGGAACTGGCAGATCCATGCTGTGATCCAGCCAGATTTTGGCTACCAGGAGCTGGTCCGGATACGTCGCGGCCACCACGACCTGGGCCAGCAGCGGGTCGGGATACAGCGCAATCGGGGCGACTATGCCTTGCAGCTCTTCGGGGGAAAGCGGTACGCCCTGGCCGGAGTAATCAGATCCTGACATCGAAGCGGACTGGAAAAGCGCTGCCCCGCCTGAGTCCAGCGGCACGGTGAGCAGCAGCAGAGTAAGAAGGACCAATGATAACGATTGCCTGCGGTGACACACGATCATCCGTTTCTTCCCCCATCGAGGCCTGCTGTTCTGGTGCATGACGCTGCCGTCAGCTCGCCTTTGGAAAATCTTCCGCCAAGGACTCCATACTACAGTGCCAGAATGTTCCTCATTTCACAACCGAGCAGCGCAACTCAGCAACGATGCGCACATTCCGGTCTGCGGGCAGCGATGGGCGTCGCGCATTCCCATGTCCTCCGGCTACACTGTGTATTGTCGTACATTTTTCACCTGGAAGGTCGGGTCTTCATCATGGCGAGTGGCAATAGCAAGAAGGGTGTGATCGCAATTCTCACCGGAGGCGGCGATGTGCCCGGCCTCAACCCGGCGATACGCGCGGTCACCATTCGGGCGATACGCGAAGGTTACGAGGTCGTTGGACTGCGGCGCGGATGGGCCAGCCTGGTCGACATGGTGCGCGACAAGGACCACGACAACAGCGACAACTTCCAGCATCTCTCCGAAGAGCTCGTGAATCGGGCGGGCAGGACCGGAGGCACGTTCCTGCATACCTCCCGGACCAACCCCAGCCGCATCAACAGAGACAACGTTCCCCTTCACCTGCGGGACAGCTACTCTGCCGACCGCAATGACTTGACTCCGGAAGTGCTCAAAAACCTGTCCTGGCTCGGCGTCGACTACCTGATACCGATCGGCGGCGACGACACGCTCAGCTATGCCGTGCGTTTGTTTCAGGAAGGCGTCAAGGTGGTTGCGATTCCCAAGACCATGGACAACGATGTTCCGGGAACCGACTATTGCATTGGCTTCAGCACCTGCGTGACCCGCATCATCGAAATGGCCAACCGGCTGCGCACCTCTGCCGGATCGCATGAACGCCTTCTGGTGCTGGAGGTCTTCGGCCGCTACGCCGGATTCACCGCCATGCTCCCAACCATGGCGGGCGCGGCCAACCGCTGTGTCATTCCCGAGTTCAAGTTCAACATCGATCGCCTGACCGAATTGCTGATCTTCGATCGCAATAAGAACCCCAGCAAATATTCGGTCGTGCTGGTGTCGGAGGGCGCGATGTTTGAGGGCGGCGACATGATCTTCGAGCACGAGGTCAAGGACGCTTTCGGGCACAAGAAGCTGGGCGGAATCGGCAATCTGATTTCGGAACGGATCAAGGAACTGTCGCCGCGATTTAACTCAGGCAAAGCTCTGGACGTGATGAACCAGAGCCTGGGCTACCTGGTGCGCTGCGGCGATCCCGACGCCATTGACTCCATTGTCCCCATGGCCTACGGAAACCTGGCGCTGGACCTCATCCTCAACAAAGTGCACGGACGCCTGGTTGTGTTGCGCAATGGCCGCTACGACAATATGCCGATCGAGGTCATCGTGGCCACGAAGAAAGTGGTCAACGTCAAAGAGCAATACAACACCGAACGCCTGCGCCCGCGCTACAAGAGCTTCGAGATGAAGCCGCTGTTCATCATGACCAGCGATCTGGGATGAGGAAGCGATTAGCGATTAGCAATTAGCAATTAGCA
>PLBD01000311.1 GCA_003135315.1 Acidobacteriaceae bacterium
CGAATTGGTACACCATGCGCGAACTGAAGCCCATCCGAGCGTACAGGAACGTAACCTGTTCGCAACACAGAATGTAGGCCTGGTCGTGCGACTTTTGTGGCAGAGCGACTTAACCGAGCCGGACGGAAAAATTACCGCCTTACTTCGCCGCTTAGGCCATGGCCAGACGCTTGGCGATGATGGTATAGGCGGATGCGTTGAAGGCCAGACCGATATGCGTACCCGGCACTTCGAAGTCGTTCTTGCAATCGCCGGTCATACAATATCGCCAATCGACCACCCCGTCGTTACGGGTGTAGATGGCCGTCTCCAGCACCGTGCTGGGCAGCTTACGGCGGAGTGAGGCAAGGAAATCGCAGGTGCAGCGTCCTGTGTAGCACGTGGGGAGAACGCCGGGCCCGTGTTGCCGCAAGATCTGCTTGCGCACGGATTCGGCTGCATTCAGGACGGCGCGATGAACGACCGTGCCGCGAAACGGTGACGCCAGGGTAGTGACCGAGGCGACGTCATGTGGTCGCTGGCCCGCGACAGAACGCGCGATAATGCCGCCGAGACTATGACCGATCAGGTGGATCTTCTTCCCTGTGTCTCGAAGCGCTTTTTCAATGTTGTCTCTCAGGCGCTGCTGGATCAGCAGATTGGGACACTGTGCATTCAGCCCGATTCCCGAAAAATACGGCCGATAGCCAATACGGCCAAGCCATGAATGGAGATAGGAGAGATAAGCGTCCGTTCCCAGAAAGCCCGGCACTAGAACAACCGCGGTGCCGTTGCCGCGGGGAATGCCCAACCCGTAATAAACCGGAGAAGCATGCAGCAGCAGAACATCGGCGGCAAACAGAGCTTCTTTCCAGATGGTGATGTCGGCGGGGGCGTCCTGATGCTGATAAGTTCCGGCGGGCGGCGAGGCCATAGACGAGCTGTGCTCTCCCTGTCTCGTTCGGTTGGAACTGCCCGTCCGCAAGTTCGCCGAAAAATTCGGCAGAGAGCAAAGTTGGTCCGGATCAGCTTCCGGGTGATTAGTGTAGAGAAGCGGCGGTGGATTGCCAATAGAAAATTAACGGAGCCGTAGCCTTCGGGGACGCGGGCCATTTTGCGGGCGATTGGCGGCCGAGCCATTGGCAGGCAGGTGGGATGGTTGGACGTCCAGCAGAAAGGAAATGACGTGCCGCCCTTCCCGACGGCACGTCAATTAGGTGTTCGCGCCTCCCGGTTCGGAGTGAACGCGACACCTGACAGCGCATGCTGGCTTACTTATGCAGTCGCGTGCGCCGGCATCTTGATGGTCCGCGTCGGACGCTTCCGATGATGCGGTGCAGGTTTGCTCGCTTGCTTGGTTTCGGGACGATGCATCACGGTATCAATCAGGGCCTTTTCCGCCGAGACGAAGTTCTTGACGCCTTCCCTTGTCAGATCAGGTATCGGAATGAAGGGGAGCGGCGTGACCAGATTCACGGCCCGCCCGGCCGCCCGCATGCCGATGTTCACCTGCTTGCCGGCCACGTCAATCAGCTTCTTCTGTGCATCAATGAAGGCTTCGGTGGCTTCTTTGGCGAGCTCAGTGAGTTCCGTTTTCTTCATCTTCTTCACGGGTTCCTTGCCGCTGGTTGCCTTTGTCGTTTCTTCGGCGATCACGTCAAGGAACTTCTTCTGCGTGTGAACGAAAGTCTCCATCGCGTCGCGTGCCATCTCGACCAGGCTTTCTCCTTCGAAGGCCTTGCCGTCCTTGACTGCCTTCAGCCAGGCATGGGTCTGCTTATTGGCCATCCTGAGGATGTCCTGCTGCATCTCGATGAAGCCTTCGAAGCCGCGCTCGGCAAGTTCCGTGACGGCGACGGCAGGCGTGTAACCAGCGACGCGTTCCTTCACGCCGGTGATTACGATTTCGTGCTCCTTCTGCGCCAGACTCAGGAGCAATTTCTCGCCCTCGATGAAGTTCGAAATGGCTTCGCCGGCCAATTCGCTGGCAATCGAAACTGGACAAAATTCAGGATCGGCGAGGCGGCCGCGGACCATTTTCACGGCATTAGCGTTCTGGTTCACTGCCAGATCGACCAGGATCCGCTGGGTGGCAAAGAAATTTTCCACTCCCTGCTGCACCCATCCGGACAGCAGCGAGATAAAGGATGAATCCCCGATGTGGACTGTGGAGGACTCGGGCTTACCATTCCTAGGCATTATAACCTCCGATTTGCTGCAATGCAGCATCAACTAGAATGTAGTATTATCAACAGGTATTGTCAAGGACTCTGCGAGGTACTTTTGCACCGCAACAGGAGAATCAACCGGTGGACTCGGACAAGGTCGTGATCAAGAAGTACGCAAACCGCAGACTATACGACACTTCCCACAGCCGCTACATCAATCTCGAGGACATTGCGGCTTTGGTCCGAAATGGGAAAGAGGTACAGGTTGTGGATGCGGGCACAGGCGACGACATCACCCGCGTCACCCTGACCCAGATCATCGTGGAGGACGCCAAGGGCCAGCCCTCCGGTCTGCCACTGGAACTGCTGCGGCAACTGATCGTGACCACCGATCACGTTGGCCAGGAATTCATCATGTGGTATCTGAAGTCGGCGTTCGACAGCTATCAGAAAGTGCAGAGCTCGTTGCAGGACCGGTTCAGCCAGATGCAGTCTGCGGCGCTGTCGCCCTTGCAAATCGTGAAGAACTTCCTGCAAACCTCAGACCCGCAGAAGAGCAGCGAAGGCAATCAGGAAGTGGATGAAATGCGGAAGCGCATTGCGGAACTCGAGGCGGAGCTGCAAAAGCCGAAGGCACCCAGGAAGAAGCGGGTCCGGAAGAAGTGACGAATTCGAGGCGCGCTGGTTGTGAGGCGACACACAATTTCTTGTGTCGCCTTACCTTGACAATCGCCGACCTCAGGTACAGGATTCGCTTAGAGTCCAGCGGATTGACTGGCGATGGCGGATTCATCCACGCTGAAGCCGCACGCACACCGATGGGCCTTGGCGAGTTATTGTCGATCAGGTTTCGCTGGATCCAGTGTCATAAGGGATAGCGCTTTCTGATCTCTAACGGCGGCCACAAGGGGAACGATGGCAAAAGTGCTCGGTTTGGCCATGACAGGCGGCGGAGCTCGCGGGGCTTACCAGGCAGGCGTTCTTAAACGCATCGGGGAGATCAAGCGGCTCCAGACTTTCGGCAATCCTTTTCCCATCATCGGCGGCGCTTCCGCCGGAGCGATCAATGGTTCGGCGCTGGCAGCCGGCAGCGATGACTTCGCCCTGGTGACAACGGTCCTTGCCGAGCTTTGGGCAAATCTCAAGCCTTCCGACGTGTTTCGCTGCGATGTCATGTCCCAGGCCCACAACTCCCTTATCTGGATATTGGACCTATCGTTTGGAGGAGCCCTCGGCGGAGGCAACGCGCGATCGTTATTGGATGCGACTCCGCTGCGCCACTTCCTCAAGTCCCGCCTGGACTGCAGCCGGATCCAGGACAACATCAAGCGAGGCAACCTTTACGCGCTCGCCATCTCGGCGACCAACTACAGCTCGGGGAAAAGCTACCTCTTCATTCAGGGAGCTAAGGGCCATCCGATGTGGAACCGGAGCCGGCGGGTCACGCTGGCGACGAAGATCACGGTGGAGCACATCTGCGCGTCGGCCGCCATCCCGATGGTGTTTCAACCGGTACGGCTGGAAACTGCACGGGGGACTGCATTCTTTGGCGACGGCTGTTTGCGGCTCCAGCAACCGCTCAGCCCCATCATTCGTTTGGGCGCGGAAAAGATTCTCGCCATCGGGGTGCGTTGCGAAAATCTGGAACATCAGGAAGAAGCGGCAGACCAGAAGGACCCCTCGGTGGCGCAGGTGATGGGAGTTCTATTTAACGTGATGTTTCTCGATCACCTGGCCACCGACATCGAGCACCTGGAGCGGCTGAACGACTTGCTCAGCATCGGCCAGATCAGCCAGCCTGGCGTTGAAGGGTGCGAGAAGATGCGGCCCTTGACCGTGCTCCAGATCTCTCCGTCAATGAACTTGACCGAGGTGGCGGCGCAGCACCAGAAGGACATGCCCTATCTCATCCAGTATTTCGTCAGCAGCCTGGGAAGGGATGCGGCATCGTGTTCGGACTTGATGAGCTATCTGCTGTTCACGCCCAAGTACACGCGCGAGCTGATCTACCTTGGTTACCACGACGCCGACAGGCGCATCGACGAGATCGAAGACTACCTTTTTGCCTCCGATGATGGAGACGGCAAGGGTGTTGTCGCAACGCCCCGGAACGGCAAATCGCACGACGCGGAGCCGGCGCCACGAAGAAGTACTTCTTCGGCACGTCCGCGCGGGTGATCGGGAGGAGCAGGTCTTCAGGGCGCGCAGATAGGCCGGATTCTTAGCTGGCTTTAAGCGCTGCGGCATGTCTGCCGAATTTGCCTCAGCGGCTGAAACCGATCAGCAACAGCCGGCATCTTTGATTGCAGATCGCACGGCTGAACATGCTGCGGAAAAAGTTGGAACAAGGGATCCCTCGCGGCCTGAAGGCCGCTCGGGATGACAAGAATAAGCGGCTTATCGGCACGACTGAAGTCGTGCCCTGACACAAAGCACTCTAAAGGCGGGTTTTTCCGCTGCCTGTGAAGGCGTGCTCCACCCACTCCGTCCAGCAATCTCGGAAAGGCCATTGCCAGGTGTTCCATGGTGCAGACCGCCAACGTCGTGCAGTTGAAGCCGCGAACGCTTCAGGCATTCGAGAGTTACATCATCCAGGCTGAAGCGAGTATGGAGCCATCGCTGCACGGCAGCGGCGCCTTCCTATGGTCCGATGGCAACTCCGAACGAGCGCAGCACGTTCGGCAGGGACAGATCGTCGCCCAACTGTGGACAGGGGATGCGCCGGTCAAAGTTCCGAATGGCCTGATTCACGACTGGATCGGGGCGGTGTACGTTCCGGGCGCCACTACGGAACAGGCGCTGGCACTGGTGCAGGATTACGATAATCACAAGAACATCTACCAGCCCGAGGTGATCGACTCAAGGCTGGTGAGCCGTGACGGCAACGACTTCAAGATCTTCATGCGCCTNNCTGGAACCCGATAAAGGGTATGGCTTCTTATGGCGGCTTTACTCCTACTGGAAGTTCGAACAGAAGATCGGCGGGACTGGGTCGGCTTCTGAACGCCATACTTCCGCCCAACACGGCGAAGGAGTCTACATCGAGTGCCGCGCCATATCGCTGACGCGCGACATACCGCTGGGACTGGGATGGATCATCGAGCCGATTGTCCGCAAGCTGCCGCAGGAGTCGCTGACCCACACGCTGGAATGCACGCGGAATGCACTGGTGGCGAGCTGAGGAGCCGGAGCAACTGAGTGTGTGCGCACAGGATTGCGTAGAGCTCGCCTTCAGTCGTTCATAAACAGCAGTCGTTTTGACGATGCGCTTCAGCGCCTGAGGTAATGTCCTCATCACCTCGGCGGCTAAAAGCCGGTCCCTTTGTTTGCTGATTACTTCACCGCTGAAACGGTGCTTCACCCTATACCTCGGCGGTCAAAGACGCCGGGGATCGTTCCGTCAGTCTCCCACCGCAGCCGCAGACGGTACGTCTTTCATCTGCGGTTCTGGAGTCGCTTTCGCGCGAGGGGCTGCTCGTACCGCTAGGGCCGCAACGCCTGCGGGCGTCTTTCTGCGGCCTGCTCGTGCAGCTTTACGCGCGACCGGAATCTTCGCATCCGGCCGCCTGCGCTTTGGCCGTTTCTCCTCGGCTTCTGTTGCCGGCTCGGGATTCTTCGGCTGCGGCTCCGCCTTTACGCGCTTGCTGGCATTGTGCAGCTCGGCACAACTCTTAGTTAGAAACTTCTCCAGGTTCTCCGGATCCGGGACGGCATTGACGTCACACGTGAAGCCGAAATACACAACGCCGTTGTAGCTGAGGATGGCGCAATTGAGGCCCATCTCGCCGCCAATCGGCACATAGGGATACCAGGACAGCATCTTGTGGCCGACGAAATAAAGCGGCACCGGCGGGCCGGGAATATTGGTGACGATGGTGTTGCACAAACTGAGCGGCAACTGGCTGGCGACCGGCCCGATGGCTGCCCAGATGGCGCTCGGAATGGTAGAGAACAGCCCGCCCGCGAAGCCGACCAACTCTGCGGCATGGCATCGCTTCAGCACTTCCATCCGTTCGCGCACGAAAGCAAACAGCTTCAGCGGATCGCGAATGTCCAACGGAATGGTCACGGGAAGAAACGAGATACGATTGCCAAGCTCCTCCTTGGCGTTACCGTTGCCCCGCACATTCACCGGGATCATGATTCGCGCCGAGCGTCCCTTTACGCGCACGCCGCGCAGTTGGGCGTAACGCCGGATGGTGGCGGTCATGAGCGAGAGAATCACGTCGTTCACCGTCCCGCCGCAGTGTTGACGGATGGACTGGATCTCCGCCATCGGAATCTCCGTCCAGCCAAACTTCTGCGGCCCGCGGCAGACCACGTTGAAGGGAAGCCTATCGGCGGGCGCGGCGAGTTCGGGCATTACTTTCATCAGGTCGCCAACCTGCCCGCTCTGGTTCGCCAGCTCCTGTGCGATGTGGAACGCCTCGGATTGCAGCCGGAGCGCGCCTTTGACCGCGGAGACGTACGACTTCAACAGGCCGTCGAGAAGTTGAGCGCCTTGATCGCGTACCGGCGGAGCAGGCAATGGCGGCTGCTTCCGAGCAAGAGGCTGCGTCACGGGGCTTGGATCCATCAGAACATTCACGATGGCCAGGCCAGCCATTCCATCGGCCAGGCAATGATGGATGCGGACAATCATGCCGGTGCGATTGCCTTCCAGTCCGCGCACCAGCGTAAGGTCCCACAAGGGCCGCGTACGATCGAGGTTAGTGCTCAAGATCTTCGAAGCCACGGCCTTCAGTTCGCGCTCCGTCCCATGCCGCAAACCCACCTGGCGGATGTGATTGCGAATGTCGAAATTAGGATCGAACTGCCAGCTCGGCAAGCCGATATTGAATGGCGGAAAGGCAATGTGCTGCCGGTAGCGCGGAACCAAGGGGAGCTTGGACTCGACAAAGTCGCGGCACGCTTTGAGCGGGATCGCGCCCTCGAATACGCTGACGCTCGCAATGCTCAACGGTTGACCGGGGCGCTCGAGGTACAAAAACAGGGCATCTCCCCAGGAGAAAGAATTGTTTGGCTGAGACTCCGGCATGATGACTCCCTGCTGAAATGGGCGAAGGCGGCACTTCGCATTCCCATGATGCCGTGACCGCGACCATGCCCGCAGTGACAAATGACCATTTTGGGAGTGATTCCTGTTTCGGGAATCGGCCGCAAAGCCGCCCCTGCATCACGGTGATGCGACGCCTTTTGTGAGATGGTGAAGGTGGCAGACCCAAGTTCTTGCCAGGCCGATTTCCAGGCGCATGGGTGGAGCACCGCTTTAGCGGCGCAGGCAACAACGATGCGATGGGCCGGCCTTAGCCGCTGAGGTTACAAGGCCTTACCTCAGGCGCTAAAGCGCGGTGAAGTACTGCCGTGATGCCGTGCACGCCTGAAGGCGTGCTCCACCCGTGCGTCAACCAGATCAAGAGACCCAATGCCCGCGCCCGCTCGCCAATACGATTTCGACTTCATCATTGTGGGCTCCGGATTCGGTGGCAGCGTGAGCGCACTCCGGCTCGCCGAAAAAGGCTACCGCGTTGCGGTGATGGAAATGGGCCGCCGCTGGACGCCGGAAAACCTTCCGCGCACCAGCTGGTCAATACACCGCTGGTTCTGGCGGCCAAGCCTGGCCCTGCGCGGTTTTTTCAGCATGAGGTTCTTCCGGCATGTCACCATCCTGCACGGCTGCGCGGTTGGCGGTGGATCGATCACGTACGCCTGCACCCTCCTGCGTCCCCCCAACAAGGTTTGGGACAGCGGATCGTGGAAAGACCTGGCCGACTGGAAGTCGGAAATGCCGCAGCATTACGACACCGCGTCGCGCATGCTGGGCGTCATCGAGAACAGGATTCTGGGCCCGGCCGATCGCCTGCTGCAGCGCGTGGCCGATACGGCTGGAGTCGGCGACAGCTTTTATCCAACGCGGGTCGCGATCTTCGAGCCGCCGGAGGGAGAGTCCGGAGGCGTGACCTTCCCTGATCCGTTTTTCGGCGGCGAGGGTCCGGAGCGCACCACCTGTACGGCATGCGGCGGGTGCATGATGGGGTGTCGGCATGGCGCCAAGAACACGCTCGACGTGAACTATCTTTACCTCGCCGAGAAGCGCGGGGCCAAAGTTTTCGCCGAGACCAAAGTCGTGGACGTTCGCCCGCTCGACGGCGTCGCCGACGGAAGCAACGGGTACGAAGTTCGCACTGTAAAGTCGACTGCCTACTTCAATCGGCATCCGCAAAGTTTCACCTGTCGCAGCGTGGTGTTTGCCGCGTCATCGTTGGGCACCATGGAGCTGCTTTTCCATCTGAAGGACAAAGGCTCGCTGCCGGCGATCAGCAATCAACTCGGAAAGTACGTGCGCACGAACTCCGAATCGCTGATCGGAGTTCGCGTGCCGCACTCGAAACAGGACCTGTCAAAGGGTGTCGCCATCGGCTCGGGTGTGTACATCGACGAGCACACGCATCTGGAAGCCGTTCGCTATCCCGAAGGCTCAGACACCATGGGCGCGCTGGCAACCATTTTGACTGGCGGGCGCCCTGGGGCGGGACGCATCGGGCTCTGGCTCCGGAATCTCACGGTCGCGCTGGTGATGCATCCGTTCAGAACGGTGCGGCTACTGATGCCTTTCCACTGGGCGCGCGAGTGCGTGATCCTGCTCTGCATGCAGGCGCAGGAAGGCCACATCGATATGCATTGGGGACGGCACGTATATTGGCCATTCCGCAAATTTCTGGTGAGCCGCGGCCAGAAAGTACCGACGTTCATTCCGGCGGCCAATGAATTCGCGGAAAAGTTCGCGCAGCTTGCGGGCGGAACTGCGATGAGCATGCTGCCGGAAATTCTCTTCGACGTTCCCGGTACGGCGCACTGCCTGGGAGGGGCGGTGATCGCCGATTCTGCGGAGCGCGGTGTGGTCGACAGCCGCAATCGTGTCTTCGGCTATCGGAACATGTATGTCTGCGACGGTTCGGTAGTCGCCGCGAATCTGGGGGTAAATCCCAGCCTCACCATCACCGCCCTGACGGAACGCGCCATGAGTTTCATCCCGCCGGCATCAGAAACCATCTGGGACGACGCTGCTGAGAGCAGCAGAGATCACGTTGAGGCTCCCGTTTGATTTCATGCCAAGGCAACCTCGCGTGCGAAATGCGGCTTCTTTTCCGCGTGCAGCTTCAGGGCAACGCCGCAGCTCGCAGCGATGCGTTCCAGCATCGTCAGGGAATGCCCATTGTATTCCGCATCTTCCAGACGGGCGATTACGGATTGCGTCGTCCCCGCCTTTTTGGCTAGTTCAGCCTGCGTCAGACCCGCACTTTCCCGCATCTCGCGAACCAGCAGTGCCAAATCGATCTGGTGCAGCGAGCGCGCAAATGTTTTTCGGTAGGCTGCGCTTTGTCGTGCACGTTGGTCGGTGATCTCCTTGTGCTGGTCGCGTTTCATATTCCAAACTCCTTCCGAATAGCTTCCGTTTCATTTCGTGAACGCGTGTAACGATTACGGTAGGTGATCCAAAGTCTGCGTAGTTGTTCCGCCTTCGCGATTTCGGCCGGCGGAGTCAGTTGCGTCTCCTTTTGAAATCCCGACGTAACGACGATCAACGCCCCCGGCTGGTAGAAGAATAGGACGCGAAAGATCCTGTCAAACTGTTTGATCCTTAGCTCGAAGATATCACTCGAAAGCTTCTTGACGAACTTACCCTGCATGCGGTTGCCGCATGTCCGCAGGCGCTCAACAAAAGCGTCGATCCGAGCCGCAGTCGGGTCGTCAAGCGAGTCAATAAAATCTCGAGCCGGCGATCGCCCGTTCGGCAATTGCACGTACTCAATTGTGAATTCGCCCTTCACAGTCCCTACGTTGTGTCAGCCGCAGTATCGCATTATTGCGATATCCCCGTCCAGTTACTCTTGAAAGTGACTGGCGCGTGACGCCGCCCGCTCTGGCGTATTAGTCTTCTTGCACAGATGGAGGGGTGATGAACAAATCCTACGATGCGATCATTATCGGCACCGGACAGTCCGGCCCGTTTCTCGCGATTCGCCTTGCCAAGGCGGGGCATAAAGTCGCCATTATCGAACGCGGCTTGTTCGGCGGGACCTGCGTTAATACCGGCTGCATTCCCACGAAGACCCTGGTTGCCAGCGCCCGCGTAGCGTACATGGCACGCCGCGCCGCCGAGTTCGGCGTCAACCTTGGCAACGTCAGCGTCGACATGAAGAAGGTGAAGGGGCGTAAGGACACGATCCAGCGGCCATCGCAAGAAGGCGCCGAAAGCCGTCTCCGAGAACAATCGAATTGCGATGTCTACAAGGGCCAGGCGCACTTCGAGTCGCCGCACGTGGTCGCCGTCGGCGACGACCGTCTCACCTCTGACCAGATCTTCATCAACGTCGGCGGACGCGCCACTGTGCCTCCCATCCGCGGCCTGGATGAGGTCCCGTACTTCAACAACTCGTCGATAATGGCCGTCGACTTCCTGCCCGAGCACCTCATCGTCATCGGCGGCAGCTACATTGGGCTGGAGTTCGGCCAGATGTACCGGCGCTTTGGCAGCAAGGTCACCATCCTGCAGCGCGAGTCGCGCCTCATCCCGCGCGAAGACGAGGACATTTCGGACGCCATCAAGGACATTCTGGAGCGCGAGGGCATCACGGTTCGCCTCAACGCCACGTGCATCACCCTGGAGAAGCGCGGTGATCAGGTGGTCGCAGGAGTCGACTGCGCCGCCAACTCGTCACCGGTGACCGGATCGCAGGTGCTGATTGCGACCGGACGCCGTCCCAACACGGACGATCTTGGCCTCGATAAAGCTGGCGTCGCGCAGGACAAACACGGCTACATCCTGGTTGACGATCAACTGCGGACGAACGTGCCCGGAATCTGGGCGCTCGGCGACTGCAACGGCCGCGGAGGATTCACGCACACTTCCTACAACGACTTCGAGATTGTCGCCGCCAATCTGCTGGACAACGATCCGCGGCGACTCAGCGATCGCATTCAGGCCTACGCCCTGTACATTGATCCGCCGCTGGGCCGTGCCGGCATGACTGAGGCTGACGTGCGCAAGTCAGGCCGGAAGGCGCTGATCGGAAAATACATGATGTCGAGCGTCGGGCGCGCGATCGAAAAGAGCGAGACCCAGGGATTCATGAAGGTGCTGGTCGATGCCGAAACCAAGCAGATCCTGGGCGCAGCCATTCTCGGCATCGGAGGCGACGAGATCATTCATTCGTTGCTCGACATCATGTACGCCAGGGCCCCTTACACTGTGGTATCCCGGGCCATGCACATACATCCCACCGTGTCAGAGTTGATTCCGACCATGCTTCAGGCCCTGAAGCCGATGTCGTGACGCAAACGGCAAGAGGATTCACCGGGGAAGCACGTAGACCACGGAGAGTTGTTTGCAAAAGATCTGGTGAGCAAATCTCCGGACCTTAAGCCAATGACTTAGGTGCGCTTTTCGGAGTCCCTGATCAGCGTTGCTTTGTATCAGGGCACGACTTTAGTCGTGCCGAATGGATCGGCCAGGGATCGGGCTTTAGCCCCTGCAAATCTTAGACAGGGGGCTAAAGCCCAATTTCTTGGGCGAGTTGCGGCACGGCTGAAGCCGCGCCCTGATACAAACCATTCCCTTTTCTCTGTGCCTCCGTGTCTCTGTGGTGAACCAATCCGCTCCCTCAGTTCTCCAGTATCATTTAGGAATGGAAGTTGCCATCCAGTGTCGCGGGCTGCGCAAGACCTACGACGGCAAGGTAGAAGCTGTCCGCGGCCTCGACCTGACGATCAACATGGGAGAATGTTTCGGGCTGCTGGGGCCGAATGGGGCGGGAAAGACCACGACTATCGAGATCCTCGAAGGCCTGTTGGAACCGACGTCGGGCGAAGTCGAGGTCCTCGGTAGAACGTGGCAGTCGCACGCACGCGAGTTGCGCGAATGGCTGGGCATCTCGCTGCAGGAGACGCGGCTCTCCGAGAAGCTTACGGTTCGCGAGACCCTGCAATTGTTCTCCAGTTTCTACCGCCATCCCAGCTCAGTCGATGCTGTGCTCGAGGAACTCTCGCTTCAAGAAAAGGCCGACGCGTTAGTGGGTAAATTGTCGGGTGGCCAGAAGCAGCGACTGGCGGTGGCAACAGCACTGGTGGCCGATCCGAGGATTCTCTTTCTCGATGAGCCGACGACCGGGCTTGATCCGCAAAGCCGCCGGCAGTTGTGGGACATCATCCGCCAATTCCAGAAGCGCAACGGCACGGTGTTGCTGACCACGCACTATATGGACGAGGCAGAGCGGCTGTGCGATCGTCTCGCGATCATCGATCACGGCCAGATTATCGCGGCTGGAACGCCTGCCGAGTTGATCGAGCGCCTCACCGGTCACCATGTGGTGGAGTTCGCGATCTCCGGCCAGGGCGCTGACAATGGGGCGGCGTGGGCCAAGCTTCCGGGAGTGCAATCGGTTCGCGCCGATGACGGCCTGTTCTCACTGCAGGTCAACGAACCGCATGAAACCATTCCGGCACTGCTGGCTGAAGTCCAGAAGCAGCGGGCGCAACTGGTCCATCTCACCACGCGACAGGCCAGTCTGGAAGACGTTTTCGTGCAGCTCACGGGCCGGCACTTGAGGGAGGATTGATGGCGACCATCGAGCAGCCGCCGGCGATGTCAGGCCCAGACGACGCGATCCGGACCAACGGCCGATGGTCTGGCTACGTGAACCTGCTCCACATGCGCATGCTGGAGTTGTGGCGCGAGCCGGAGGTCATCTTCTGGGTCTTCGTTTTTCCGCTCCTGCTGGCACTGGGGCTGGGCATCGCCTTCCGCGGCAAGCCGCCGGACGTCACGCCGATTGCTGTGGTGGAGGGGCCGAAAGCGCAGGAGGTCGTCAACCTGCTGCAACGCTCACCCCAACACGCCGGCATCCAGCCCAATGTAATGAGCGCATCCGCCGCACTCGATGGCTTCCGGCTGGGCAAGTACGCGCTGGTCGTGACGATGGACGACTCCGGGGTGCAGTTCCGCTACGATCCCGCGCGTCCCGAAAGTGTGCTGGCACGCGCCCAGGTAGATGATGCCCTGGAGACCGCTGCGGGGCGCAAGAATCCCATCAACACGGAAACCAAGGCCTCGAGTGAGCCGGGCGCGCGCTACATCGACTTCCTCATCCCCGGCCTGCTGGGCATGAACCTGATGAACTCCGGCATGTGGGGGATCGGATTTGCATTGGTAGAAATGCGGCAGCGGAAATTGCTGAAGCGCTTCGTGGCCACGCCCATGCGCCGCTCGGACTTTCTGCTCGCGCTGGTCAGCAGCCGCCTGGTGCTGATGATCGTCGAGGTTGCCCTGCTGCTGGTCTTCGGGATGCTCGTCTTCCATGTGCGCGTCGAAGGCGCTCTGCTGTCGATCCTGCTGATTGGCGCACTGGGAGCTGTATCGTTCGGCGGCATCGGTTTGCTGACGGCCAGCCGCGCGCAGAAAATCGAAAGCGTCAGCGGGTTGATCAATGTTGTCATGATGCCGATGTGGATTTTCTCGGGAGTGTTCTTCTCCTACGAGCGCTTTCCCAAGATCTTCCTGCCTGCCATCCGGGCATTGCCGCTGACCGCCCTCAACGACGCGCTGCGGGCCATCATTCTGCAAGGCGCCTCGCTCGATTCACAGCTGGGAAGGATCGCCGTACTGGCGGTGTGGGGAGGCGTGTCGTTTGTTCTGGCGTTGCGCTGGTTCAGGTGGAGTTGACGAGATCCGAGCGAGCCCCGCGCTAGCCAAAGGAAGGCTGGAACGGGGCACCCGACCGACATTTTCGAAAGCGGTCTCTAGCGAGCTAACCCCAACTTCTGGCTGCTACAATCGCCGCGATGACTTTATCCCGTCTGGAGCGCGTGCATAAGCAGCTGCGGCTCTATGAGCATCCGCTGGTGGAGTTCGATGCGCGCGACAAGGGCGAAGGCGTCGAGATGATCATTCGTCCGCGCTTCTCCGAGCCGTCCGTCCATACATACTATTTCGAGCTGCATCCCCGCGACCTGGACGATCCGCAATTCGAGTGGACCCTTCAGCGCCAGATCCTCGACTGCCTGCATGATTACCTGGTCGAGATGTTCATCCGCACGCCGCAGCACCGCAAGGAACACCAGCAGATGGAGCGCGAGGGCAAGCTGTGAGCTTGCGGGACACGCTCCGCGAGCGCATAGCCGATGAGATCCGTCGCAGCGGGCCCATTCCGTTTTCACGTTACATGGAACTTTGCCTGTACGAGCCTGAGTTGGGCTACTACTCACGCGCCCGCGAGCAGTTCGGCAAGGCCGGAGATTTTTATACATCCAGCGACGTTCACGCGGTGTTTGGGCGACTGCTGGCGCGGCAATTCGAAGAGATGTGGCGCGGGCTGGATTCGCCGGCGCGGATTGATCTGATCGAGTTCGGGCCGGGACGCGGGCTCTTCGCGCGCGATGTGCTCGATTGGTCGGCCAAACAGTTCCCGGAGTTCTCGCGGGCGCTGCACTATGCGCTGGTCGAGCAGTCGGCACACCTGCGAACGAAGTTGCAGGAACGCCTGGCCGGACACATCACAGATGGGAAGTGCAAGATCTTCGATTCGCTGGAGGCGTCGCGCGCTAGCGACAGCATCATCGTGTTCGCTAACGAATTCTTCGACGCGTTGCCGGTCGAGGCCGTCGACCATCGGGGCGCTGTCCGCGTCGGCTACGAGAACGGGCGCTTTACCGAGACCTTCGCAGGAATTTCCGCTGCGGAAAACGAATTTCTGGATCGCTATGGCGTTCATCCCGAAGAGGGCGAGCGCGTCGAAGTCCCGTTCGCGTCGCTCGAGTGGATGGAGCGCATCGCCAAAGGGTTCGAACGCCGTCGCGGATTCGTGGTCCTCATCGACTATGGCTACACTCGCGAAGAGCAGCTCGCCGGCCGGCACCGCGACACCATCATGAGCTACCGTCAACACACCGCCAGCGCCTCGCCTTACGAAGCTCCGGGCGAGCAGGACATCACGGCACACGTTAACTTCACCGCGTTGCGGGCAATTGGCGTGGAACGCGGACTCGAACCGCTGGCGCTGCTCACGCAGTCGCAATTCCTGATCGGTATCGGGGAGGAAACGCAATTCGCGGACGCATTTCAGGATTGCAAGCTGCCGCAGGAGCATACCAAGGTCGCGCTGCAACTGAAGCACCTGATTGCACCCACGGGCATGGGAGAGACGTTTCAGGTGCTATTGATGTCCCACAATGTGGCACATGAAAAAGCCATCCGCCTGGGCGGCCTTAAGCTGGCGCGGTGAAGGCGATTCTAAATCCTCCGAGGTTCGTGTCAGGGCATTTGGATCCTGACACACAGCATCCGTACAGCGACACGTTGTGTCGCCGGCTAAAGCCGGCTCAGAAATCTTTATGCATGCTCTTTCGGCACGACTAAAGTCGTGCCCTGTTACAAAGCGCTTGCTTTTGGCACGATTAAAGTCGTGCCCTGACAAATGCGCTTGCCTTTGGCACGATTGAAGTCGTGGCCTGTTACAAAGCACTCCTAAAGCGATCTGTTCAGCGGCCTGAGGGCAGGCTCTACCTCTACTGCATTGCCGGCTTGTCCTGGCTTTGCGGCTGATAGGGCGTCTGGAGATATTTGCGCGCGGTGTCGAGGGCGTTTTGGGTGTTGTCGTTGGTCTGCAAAGCCTGGCGATATTCGTTGGTGGCGCGTTCGCGCTGCCCGGTCAGATCGAAGATCATGCCCAGCTGAATGTGGCTCCAGACCTCCGTCCAACGCGGTTCGCCATCGCCATTCAGCGCTTCGCGATACGCGTTCGCGGCGGATTGATAATTGTGCTGTTGGAAGAACACTTCGGCGATGCGGTAGTGCGCCAGCGAGCTGTTGCGGTTGATGTCGAGGGCCTTCTGGAATTCCTTCAGCGCCTCGGTCAGGTCGCCCTGCTCAATGTCCTGCTGGCCGCGCATGATCGAGGTCCGCACCTGGAGATCGAGCGAATTCTGAAGCACCTGGTTGTTGGGATCGATGGTGATGCGGCGCGGCCTTCCAAAAGTATCGACCGAATAAGCCGAGTTCGTTCCTTCCACTTCAACGCGCTTGCTCTCGGTCTTGCCGTCGGTGTCGATCCTCAACTCCACCGGCATGCGGAACAGGTCCATGTCCTGCGAAATCTCGCCCACGACGCGGAAACCCTTACCCGTGCGATACACCGTGTATTTGTTCTTGAACTGAGGCGCGCCCGTGGAGTCGAGCCACTGGGTGAAGAACCAAGTGAGCTGCTCACCCGAAGCCTGCTCGGCTATCTTGCGGAGATCGTCCACGGTTGCGGTCTTGCCCGAATACTGCGAGACGAACGTGCGCATGGTCTTGTCGAAAGCTTGCTCGCCAATGATCCACCGCAACATCGCCAGGATCATGCCGCCCTTGTCGGTTACCAACGACTGAAACTCCGGCGAGAAGGTGTCCAGCCTGCCGACGTCGGCCAGCGGCACCGACACATACGCGAGCGCGCCGACGGACATGTCCTTGGTCACTTCCTGAAAACCGGCTTCGCCGGCGACGTGCTCCACATACAGCGCTTCGGAGTAGCGCGCCGCGCCGTCGCTCAGCCACCAATCATTCTTGTTCGCCGGGCTGACCATGGTCCCGAACCACTGGTGCGCGATGGTATTGGCCAGCAGCCGGTAATTCCCTTTTTCCGTGAAATGCCGCCCGGCCAGGGCAGCGATCTCCGGCGCCCAAGCCGAGGGAACGGTGTCATCCGGCAACTCGACCACACTTAATCTCTGGCTGAACGGCGGACCGTAGAGCGTAGTGAAAAAGAAAAACTCTTTGGTTGCGGTGTCGGCGTAATTCGTGGCAAAGGTCTTGTGCTCGGCCGTGGTGTACACGTTGATGTTCAGGCCGCCTTCGGTGCTCTTTGTCTGCACATATTTTCCGATGAGGAGGGTCCCGGGAAAGCTGGGCCGGTCTTCATAGGTGAAGGTGAGGGTTTGTCCGCCACTCGGGGTGGCTAGCCGTGTGATCGCGTCTTTCGGCTGGCCCTTGCGCGGAGCAGGCGCGCCCTTCGGCAGGCTCAGGGCAGATTCTTCTGCGACTTCAGGACCGGGCGCGGCGCTCGCTTTGCCGCTCGCGATCACGGTGTATCCCGCGGGAACGCTTACGCTGATGGTTGCGGTAAAGCGGTTGGTGCCGTAGCCGACCATGGGAAACCAGCGCCCGGCATAGAGAAGATACGTAATCGGATCGCCAATGTAGGCGAGCTTCAGTCCCGGCACGGGGCTATCGTCGGCAGACTGAACGGCGCCTTCGTACTCAAATATCAACGTCGAGGACGCGCCCTTGCTGAGCGTGCTGGGCAGCGAAATGCGCACGGTGGAATCGGAGCTGACCCGCTCCACCGGCATCGACTGGCCGTTGGTGTCGATCACGCGCGTCGGACGCAGCGCGTTGTGCAGCTCGAAGATCGCGATGTTGATGTCTTCCAGGGCAGTGAACTTGACGCGGGCCTGGGCCTTGAGCTGATGCGTCTGCGGCGTCACCACGACGTGGATGATGTAGTCGCTGACCTGGATGCGCGGCTTCTCCGCCGCGAAGCAGGTTGCACCGAAGATCAACACACCAAGTAATAGAACGCGTCCCAGGGACCGTACCGCATTGCGCATTGGGGAGAGAACTCCTCTGTTGGTCACTATAAATGATCGAAAATCCGCGTGGAAAGCAGCGCCACATACAGCTTGTTTGCGTGAGAACCGTGTCGTCCCCGGGGCGTTTGTGTCATAAGTGTGCCGCCGCCCCGCGGCTCAATTATTTTTCTCAACTGCACCGCGGGCTTACGCCCGCGGCTAACACAAATGTCGCCGCTGCGCGGCTCTATCGATCCGAGATGCGATGTCTTTTCCCGCCACTCAGCGCGAATCACTTCGCCTGTCCCACTATGGATAGTACGGCCTCGGCGGCCCGATCGGATGCGCTTCCTCCGGAATCGCCGGCATGCAGGCGACGGCGCACCTCAAGAAAGTCTGCCATCATTGCTAGGCGCGGCTGTCCCTCCGGAATGATGCGGCGAAGCTCGTCGCAGACGCGTTGTGGTGTGAAATCCGCCTGCACCAGCTCAGGCACGACATCCCGCTCCGCGATCAAGTTCACCATGGCGAAGCGGTCCACCTTTACTAGACGGCGACCCAGCCCCCAGGTAAGCGGCGCGACGCGGTAAACCATCGCGAACGGCGTGCCAATCAGCGTCGCTTCCAGTGTCGATGTACCGCTGGCAACGGCCGCTGCGCGCGCATGCAACACAGTTGCCCGGGCGTCCCGCGTGAAGGTTATCGGCGGTCCGCTGTATTCGCGCAGGAACGAAGC
>PLBD01000425.1 GCA_003135315.1 Acidobacteriaceae bacterium
CCGGCTCCTTGGACATCAAGGCAGGAACTGTTTACCGGAATCCCAACACGATTGTCTCTTTGCTTTCCACCAGAGCGTTTCCCTGAAACGCTAGGGTCTTTCCAGCCTTTTCTTGAGCTGCCTTGATTGTAGCTGCCTGAGTGTCGTCCGTTGCTTGTTCAAGGCTAAGCGGCCCCGGTTGCTTACCAATCGGGACGTCCTCCAGCACGGCTTCATTATTGGTGGTCCCGGTGCTCGTCGTATACGAGGTCACCTTGGCAAACAATGTCAGCTCCATTTCATTCAGCGCTCGTTCCTGCGCAGCCAGGGTCTGTCCACCATCCACCAGATGTTTGCGAGTTGCCATTTCCGTATCCTCCTATCTGCTCGGCGGGGCTTCTAATTAGTCAGTCCGGCCTTCTTGGCTTCCTCGTCAAATTTCTTCTTCAGTACGGGATCGTCAAAGGCCTGGTTCGCCAAATCCCGGTAGGCCGCTTCGACCTTGGCCTTATCCGTCGGATCGTCGACCTTAACGCCCATCGCGGTCAAGAAAGCAACCGTCTTAGTCAGTTTGTTGGACGCAAATTCCGCCGCGATCGTTGCGTTCAGCTTCTTGGCATTTTCCACGTCTCCCACGGTGACATCCGTCAGTGCCTTGCGCTCATCTTTAGCGCTCGCTGCGGCTGTCTGATTCAGTTGCTGTAACGCACCGGGCAGCGTACCGGCAAAAAAATAAGCGGCCAGATCAGATCTCGCGGCCTGAAACGGATAGGTCGTCGCATCGTCGTTGTTAAGGTGCTTGATAATTATGGTCTTGGTTCGATCACGGCCAGCCTGCATGCTGCTGATCAGGGCCTGGACCGTCTGTTGCCGGAAGAAGTTCTTATCGATCGACAGACTCGTTCCCGTGACCCCTGTGAGGACCGCACTCAACACCGTCTTCGAACGTTCTCCGTTTGTGATTGTCGAGGCCATTCCAAGTCCAAGTTGGAGAACATCCGAGGCAACTTTGAACGAGCCTTCGTTCATGAATAAAGATATTTCGTAGTTATGGTAGACATAGTCAATCTCCGCCATCACCCCGTATACCATCCTGTTCCGCAGTGCCGTAGCGTCGTGGAGCTGACTTGCTGTCGGAATTGGGCTCTGCGTCGCCGCCTTGTAAGCGGCGAAGTCGGCATTGAATAGCGGCAGGGTGTAAGTGCCGTTGGTTTGGTTGGCTGGCGGGGGATCGACAAACACATTGGGTAGACGGGGCTTTTCCAGACTGGTGCAACCCGACAAGACAGCAGTCAGGGCGAGAAGCGAACCTGCGATAAAGCGATGGCTCAACGGTATCGTCATATGTCACCCGCGATCTCAAATTCGACGGTAAATAGTTAGAAGCGCGCCGTCCTTCGCGAAGTGGACGGTGAGAGGGATGATGGGTGTAAAAATTCAAAATCAAGTTCTGGACTCCGGGAATCAGAACAGACCCGGAGGGAGCAGGTCAAGCAGAAATCGCCGCATTGAGGAAGCCTCGTGCCCCCGTTGCGGGCTATTTTCGCGGGCTGCCGAACGCTAGTGGGCCAAGGAACCGCAGGTCGGGAATCTCCGGTATGAGGCCGATCTCCTGCGAATATTGCAGGAATAGCTTGAGCCCGGAGTGGTTTTCGCGGTCCAGATAGTAGTGGATATTTTCCGTGAGATAGCTGCGAATATCGTCCTCACTGAATCCCAGCTTCGGAGACCATTCGCGAGCGATTACATCGAGGTTATTTGATTCGAGTCCGTGGTCGCGCGACTGCTGAAACACTCTTGCCAGATTTATCCCGGTGGGTTTCCGGCTAAGAGCGTCGAGCCGAACCGCCCAAAACGCAAACACGAATGGCTTGCCAGTCGCTTGGTGCCAGAGGTGCGCCAAGTCGTAAAGATGATACCCAGCATCGGTCGGCACCTGTAAAGCGGCGTCACCGATCAGCAGCGCTGCGTCGTGATTTTGCAGCATCTCGTCGAGCTTGGGCGGGTGGGGCGTCAGATCGCGCGCTCCGCCGAAGAACTTTGCGAACAGGACCTGTAGCAGCGCAACGGAGGTGCGCGAGGAGGTGTCGGCGGCTACGGTGCGAACGTCGGCGATGGGCCCTTTGCTGACCAGCAGGATGGAGCGGACGCGGTCTTTGGCGGCGATGGCGATATTGGGAAGGATGACGAGCCCGGGTATTTGCGCATACGTGAATGCCGGAATGATGCCAATGTCAGCTTGCTCGGCCGCCAGCGCAGCCGCGCAGGCCGAAGGGAGCGTGTAGTTGATTTCGAAGTTCTGGCCGGCATCGCCGTGTTCGAAATCCCACATCAGGGGAGCGGTGTTCAGGAAGGAAATGGCAGAGATTCGCAGGCGGGGCATGGAGGATTGAGTCTAACAAAACGGGCGGCGGAGCGTTGTCGTTCCGTTGAATGCATTTCACCACGGAAGCACGGAGAACACGGAGGCTTTCTCTTCCGTTCCCTGTCCTTTGACCTTTTTCTTTTCGATCTTTTCTTTTTGGCTTTTTCTTCCTTCTCCGTGTTCTCCGTGCTTCCGTGGTGAGCACTTCAGGCACTCGCGGGCGTGACAGACGTCCTTGACGGTAACCTTGGAGGAGGTTACCCTGCGCTCATCTGGGCCCAGCCGGATCGCGGAGTTTCCATGGACACCGAAGTGTTGGTCCGGGCAGAAGATTTCGCGCTGACCCGCAAACTGCAATGGCTGGCGCTTTCCCTCACCCCGGGAGTGGGCGCAGGACGAGGTCGAAAACTGGTTGAGTACTTCGGGGGAACGGACCGGCTCTTCACCGCGTCTTTGACCGAACTGGAAGCTGCCGGTCTCCCTGCGGCCGCCGCGCAGAACATTGCCTTGGGTAAGTCGCTCGAACTCGCCGCTGCCGAGTACGATCATGCGCGCGAGGCTGGCGTCTCCATCATCGTTCCCGGCGACGCGGAATTTCCCCGGCAACTGCTGGAAATCTATGATCCTCCTCTCGCGCTATACCTTAAGGGTAATGCTGAAGTTATTGATAAACCTGGAATTGCGATTGTTGGAACCAGACATCCAACCCCCTACGGAGTAGGCATGGCGGAGCGCCTCGCGTGCGATCTCGCGGCACGGGGCCTGGTCATATTCAGCGGGATGGCGCGCGGAGTCGATACTGCCGCCCATCGGGGAGCTCTCACCGCCCACGGGTGCACGGTTGCGATCTGGGGAACGGGAATAGACGAAGTTTACCCCAAGGAGAACCGAAAGATCGCCGACCAAATTCTCGACACGGGTGGAGCGATCTTGACCGAGTTCCCCTTGGGAACTTTTCCCGCTCCGCAGAACTTTCCCATCCGCAACCGGATCATCAGCGGCATCTCGATCGGCGTGCTGGTCATCGAGGCAGGCGAATACAGCGGAACCCGTGTCACCGCCCGCTGCGCGCTGGAGCAGGGGCGAGAAGTTCTCGCGGTTCCGGGCAACGTCACCAACAAAATGTCGTGGGGACCTAACACCTTGATAAAGCAGGGTGCTGCGCTGGTTGCCACCTGGGAAGATGTGTGGGAAGAACTCCCCGCGGATACCCGCCTGGCGCTAACCCCTCCCGAGCAGCCTGCATCGGAGACGGGCACTTCAGCATCATTGTTTCAGGGGGCACAGCTTTCGCCTCATGAAAAGCGGGTGTTGGGGTTATTGCGGTCCGACGAATCCACCCATATCGATCAACTGGTTGAACGTCTCTCCTCGCATCTATCGTCATCGGAGATCTTTGCCGCACTGTTCGAACTGGAAATGAGCGGTCACATCCGGCAGCTGCCGGGGAAGTATTATGTGCGGACGATGTGAGGCGGCGCGGAGCTCCCGCTTGAGCTTTCAGCTATCAGCCGTCAGCATTGCGTGGCTCTTAGCCCTAAGCCTTTAGCTCTTAGCAAGCTTTGATTCCACCTGCGTCCGGATAGTCGGGAGGGATGAATGAGAGACTTCAACAAGCTGCTTGTGTGGGAGCGATCACACAAATTGACGCTCGAGCTGTACCGACCCACGGATCATTTTCCGAAATCGGAAGTGTTTGGTTTGACAAGTCAAATTCGGCGCGCCGGAGCATCGATACCGACCAACCTGGCTGAAGGCTGCGGAAGGTGGGGCGACGGCGATATGGGCCGGTTCTTGCAAATCGCAATGGGATGGGGAAGTGAATTGGACTATCTCATGCGACTTGCAAGGGATTGGATTGTCTTCAAACCTCCGAATATCAGCGGTTGGGTGCGGAGCTAAACGAGATAAGGCGAATGTTGACAAGCTTTTATAAGCGCGTCAGGCGTCCCGCAGAACGACAGATTGTTCCGCGGCCTGCTAAGAGCTAATAGCTAAAAGCTAAGAGCCGGCCCGCTGGCGGCTTTGCCGCGAACGGGCCACCGTGCTAGCTTCATACACGTAATTATCAATCCAGAGGTTCTATTGGCAAAAGGTTTAGTTATCGTCGAGTCGCCCGCTAAAGCGAAGACGATCCAGAAATATCTCGGCTCGGGCTATGACGTGGAAGCTTCGCTCGGGCACATCAANNCCCGGCAAGGAAAAAGTTGTCGCCAAGCTGAAGAAGCTGGCCAAGACCGCCAACGCCATTTACCTGGCGCCTGACCCGGACCGCGAGGGCGAAGCCATTGCCGCACACCTGGCTGAAGAGCTGGGCGGGAACCGGGTTGACGGCAAGAAGACCAAAAAGAGCGCGATCATACCGATCCGCCGCGTGACCTTCAACGAGATCACCAAGCGCGCTGTGCAGGAGGCATTCCTCCATCCGCGCGACATCGACACCAACCTGGTGGACGCACAGCAGACCCGTCGCGTCCTCGACCGTCTGGTCGGCTACCAGATTTCTCCGCTTTTGTGGGACAAGGTGCGCCGCGGCCTCTCCGCCGGCCGCGTGCAGACCGTGGCCCTGCGCCTGATCGTCGAGCGCGAACGCGAGATCAAGGCGTTCGTCAAGGAAGAATACTGGACCATCGACGCCCATTTGCAGGGGCAGAAGCCGCCAGCGTTTGACGCCCGTTTCATTGGTATTGGCGACGAGAAGACGCCGATCGGCAACGGCGAAGAAGCCGAAAAGATCAAAGCGGCGCTGGAGAACGCCGACTGGGCAGTCCGCTCGGTTGACACACGTGAGCGGCGCCGCAGTCCGGCTGCTCCGTTCACCACCAGCAAGTTCCAGCAGGACGCCTCGCGCAAACTGCGCTTCAGCGTGAAGCGCGCCATGATGATCGCCCAGCGCCTCTATGAGGGCATCGATCTGGGAGGCGAAGAAGGCACGGTCGGCCTCATCACCTACATGCGCACCGACTCGCCCCAGGTGTCGAACGACGCGCTGGCCGAGGTGCGCGAGCTGATCGGCACCTTCAAGCAGATGATGTCGATCCACGAGTCGACGCTGCCGTCGGACGGAGCGGACGGTGGCGGCGGCGAGGCCGCCGAGCCCGAGGTCATCGACATCGACGCGCTCGGCGAGCTGGCGGCGCTGCAGGGGGTCGTCAAATTTCCCGTGCGGATCAAGTGCGCCACGCTCAGCTGGAACACGTTGACCCAGGGCCTCGACGAGTCGGGCGTCTCCGCCTGCCCCACCCCCGGCACCCGTCAGCGCCGTGGGTGCTCAGCAGGGCGTGGGGTCGAAGTCGGTCTCGATCGTGGTGGTCGTCTCCGACGAGGCCGTGGTCGGCGTCGTGCCCCCGCCCCCCGAGTAGGTGCCCGGAGGAGCCGTCGTGGTCGTGGTCGACGGCTCCACGCCGTAGGGACCGGGGGGCGGCGTGGCGGCCACCGGGGCCGGGCCCCCGAGGAACTGGCTGATCACCTGGTTCGCCTGGGGCTGTTGCACGTAGAGCACGGCGCCGTAGGACGCGAACTCCGACGACGAGGACGCGTAGGTGGGCAGCGTGGCCGTGGCCAGCGTGGTCGACGCGAAGGTCCGGAACTCCCGGGCCAGCGAGATCAGCTCCGAGACGGTGAACGTCGTGTCGACGGTGATGCCCTGGACGATCGAGCCGATGAAGGCGTTGAGCGTCAGCAGGTTGTACTGCTTCTCGGCCTGGTTGATCAGTGCCTTCAGGAAGGCGTTCTGGCGCTGGATGCGGCCGAAGTCACTGGTGCCGTCGGTCTGCCAGTAGCCGTCTTGGTAATACTCGTAGTGGCGGCTGCGGGCGACGGCGAGTGAGTAGCCGCCATCGAGGTGCTGACAGCCGG
>PLBD01000315.1 GCA_003135315.1 Acidobacteriaceae bacterium
GTACCAGTACATGATTTCTCCTGTGGCGCTTTGCGACTAATGTCGGCATTGTGGGCTGCAGGCTGGCGCAAGAGCAACAGAAAACGGCGATAGTTCCGGTTAGTGGAGGGTTCTACGGCGTTTCGAAGCGGGGCTGGTGCTCCGGCCTTTGTGCGCCGAAGTAGTGTTCGAAGTCCATGGAGTCGAGCTCCAGGAACTCCTGCACGATGGGCTCCTGGCATTTGGCCATCTCCGCGAAAGTGCCGAAGAAGATGGCCTTGGCTTCGTAGAGGAAGACCAGGCGGTCCGCCAACTTCTTCGCCAGCGCCATGTCGTGGGTGACGACGATGCTGGTTAGCTTCAACTGTTTCTTTAACTTTTTGATCAAATCGCCTAACAAATGGGCCATTAGAGGATCGACCATTGTGGTCGGTTCGTCATAGAGAACAGCATCGGGCTGGGCCGCCAAGGCGCGGGCGATGGCCACCGAGCGCTTCATGCCGGTCGACAAGTCGGAGGGCAGCAGGTCGCGAAACTCGCGCACCCCCACCATGTCGAGCAAGCCGTCGATGATCTGGTAGATCTGCTCTTCTTCCAGGCCACCGCGCTCCCGCAGGGGAAAGGCAACGTTTTCGCCCACTGTGAGGGAGTCGAAGAGCGCGCCATTTTGAAACACCATGGTCACTTTCTTGCGGATGCGCTCCATGTCCGCTTCGCCATAATCCGTAATGTCCTCGTAAGCCACCCAGATGCGTCCGCTGTCAGGTTTGAGGAAGCCCATGATCTCATGCAGCGAGACAGACTTGCCGACACCGCTTCGGCCGAGAATGCACACCGTCTCGCCCGGCATGACGTCGAAACTAACGCCATCCAGGACCACATTACTGCCGAATGCCTTGTGCACATTCTGGAATTCGATATAGGGCTTAGCGTCGGTCACCTTTGCTTGCTTCCCTTCTCCGCATTCGAAGTCATGGGCTCGGGTATGGCCAGCTCTTCGAATTCGTCACGGGTGTTGACGTTCCTGAAGATCGTAGTGGAAAAACCGCCGGCTGTAATCTCCTGCTCCGAAACGTAGCGAGTCGGCACAAGCGGGAACAGCTTTCCAATTTTGTAATCGCCCTTTCGCAGCGCCTGCTCGACAATGGCGCAAACTTCGCGGCGATATACCGCGCAAAGCGGTTGCAGGCCCCCCAGCGCATCCGGAACCACGATCAACTCCTTTGCCGCCTGCGCCCTCTGCAGGAGCCACGCGAGGAAGCTGGGCGTCATCAGCGGCATGTCGACGGAGAGCATCAGGTTCACATCGGTATTGGATGCGCCGAGGGCCGCATGAATGCCAGCTAGCGGCCCGCAGCCAACATACACATCTTCGATGACTTCGCCGAATGCTGCGTAACGCTCGCCCGGCCCGACGATGACGGCTCTCTCCGCAATCGCAGCAGCGGTATGCAGCGCGCGTTCCAGCAAAGTCTGACCGTCGAACGAGAGCAACGCCTTGTCGGCGCCCATTCGCGAACTGCGGCCTCCTGCCAGGATGAATGCGGTTACGTCTTCCACCCGGACATGATACAGCTTTCGGCTCCTAGCTCTTAGCTTCTAGCTACGCGCGGGCGGGGGTGAACGTGCTCGTCTTGGGAATGCAGCCGTTGATTTCGATGGCGACGATCCGCCCGGAGTGGTCCAGCTCGAGAGTTGCGGCAGCGGCGAAGACGGAGTCGCCGTTCAATCCTGGCAACGCAATAAAAACGCGATTCTCGACGCAATTGGCGTTAGGATCACGCTTCAGAAAAGAGAGCGCGTAGTCATTGCGGCAGATCTTCGGCACCAGGAAGCTGAGGTCGGCGATGTCGCCGGTCTCGGAGATGGACAGCGCCACCTCGATCGAAATCCGCGATTCTATCTCATCACCCTCAACTTCCGTCTTCGGCTTGAAGCAGATGTAGTACTCGAAGCCGGACTCGGGATCGAAGGGACTGCGATCAACCTGAAATGCCATAGGCGCGTCTCCCGTCGCGCAGCTTGGGAGTGGATATTAAATCAAGGCCGTCCCGCCTGCAACGTTGGCTTGTGCGATACGGGCCCATCGGTAACGCTTTCGATATTACTCGGTTTCGCGCTAGGGCGACGCTGCGTGCCGGCGAGTGCTGCACAGCGTCGCTCTGGTATATTTCGTTGATAGCTGTTTCGGCTCGCTTCATGCCAATTTTCTCGCCCACGGATTTCGCGAAGGAGCAGGTGCAGGCGGTGCAGGACTATTCCCTGCTGGCCGGCCGCTCGCTCAGCAATGTCTTTTCACGCCCCCGCTACCTGGCCGACACGCTGTTGCAGGCGGACATGATCGGCGTGGGCTCGTTGCCCATCGTGGTGCTCACCGGCTTTTTTACCGGCGCAGTGCTGGCGCTTCAGACCTCCAGCACGCTACAGCAGTTCGGATCGCTCTCGCTGACCGGCAAACTGGTGTCACTTTCCATGGTTCGCGAACTCGGCCCGGTGCTGACCGGCCTGATGGTGGCCGGCCGCAATTCCAGCGGCATGGCCAGCGAACTGGGCTCCATGAAGGTGACCGAGCAGATCGACGCCATGCGCGCCATGGGAGTGGATCCTTCCAAGAAACTGGTAACGCCGCGGGTGGTTGCCACGGTAGTCATGTTGTTTTTTCTCAGCATCATTTCCGACCTGGTGGGATTGACCGGCGGCTTCGTGATTTCCTACCTGCTGCTGGGACTCGATGCCAACCAGTACTGGACTACGGCTTATCAGGCCTTGCGCTTCGGCGACGTTCTGATGGGGCTCACGAAGCCAACGATGTTCGGCTTTATCATCGCCAGTGTTGGCTGCTACTACGGCTTATCGGCCAAGGGTGGAACGCAAGGCGTGGGCCGCGCCACTACGCAGGCCGTGGTAGCCGCTTCGGTGCTGATCCTGGTCAGCGACTTTTTCATGACGCGCCTGCTCATGGGATTTTTTCAATACTGACGATGACCACTATCGCCCCGCCAGAAGAGCAGCGAACGCCCTCAAGCTCCCGCCCGGGAGATCCTGTTTTGACCTTTGAGGACGTTGCCATTGCCTTCGACAATCCCGTGCTGGAGGGAATTTCGTTTTCGCTGCCGCGCGGGGAAACCAAAATCCTGATGGGCGTGGCCGGTACGGGCAAAACCCTGATCCTGAAGCTGGCGCTGGGACTGCTGAAGCCGGATTCCGGCCGCATCACTGTGCTCGACCAGGAAATCACCCAGATGCGGGAGCAGGAACTCTTCGCGCTGCGCCGCAAGATCGGCATGGTATTTCAGGAGAGCGCGCTGTTCGATTCGCTGACGGTGGAGAATAACGTAGCCTACCGCCTGATCGAAGAAACCGGAAGAGTCACGGAGGAGATCCACGCGCGGGTGCTGGAGGCGCTACGCTTCGTGGAGTTGGAGCATACGGTCAACTTGTTTCCCTCGGAGCTCTCAGGCGGCATGCGGCGGCGTGTAGCGATTGCGCGTGCCATCATTACGCAGCCCGAGGTCCTGCTATACGATTCGCCCACCGGAGGACTCGATCCGGTCACGTCCAACACCATCATCGAGCTCATTGTGAAGCAACGCGATGTCTATCAGACCAGTTCCCTGCTGGTGACCCATCGCCTGCAGGACGCCTTCACCATGGCCAGCCACTACTTCGATCGCGAGCAGAACAAGATGGTGCCGATCGCTAACGGCACCTCCCGCGATGTTCACACCAAGTTCCTGATTCTTCGCGAC
>PLBD01000575.1 GCA_003135315.1 Acidobacteriaceae bacterium
CTTCTCGCCATCGGCATAACCGACGATGACGATCTTCGCGTTCGGATCACTCTTCAGCTTGCTGGCCACGTCGTCCAGGATCGCCTTGGCCGTGTTATCCACTCGCCACGGACGTTTCAAATCCGGGAATTGGATGGAGTTGATCTTGCTGCACTGCGGCGGTGGCGGCGGTACTTCCACGTTCACCGTACACGTGCCACTGCCCGTCAGATTGCGGGCATCCGTCGCCGTAACCGTTACGCTCACCGGGCCGGCCCCTACGCCCGCCGTGTCCAGCGTAGCTGTCGTCCCCGTGCCGCTGATCCGGCCACCGGTCGCTGTGTAGGAGTACCCCGTGATCTGGGCGCTGTCCGGGCTGTTCGCCGACGCCGTTATGGTCGACGGACTGCCTGCCTGCACCGTGCTCGGATTCGTCGAGCAGCTCACCTGCGGCGGATTCATCGGCTTCGCCTTCACCATGAAACTGGCCGCGCAAGTCGCCGAGCCGCCCTTCTTCATCTTGGCATCGCTGACGGTCGCATTGGCGCTGTAGCTGCCCGCCGCCACTCCCGTCGTGTCGATCCGGGCCGACTGCTTGTCGGCGGCGTCCAGCTTGCCGCCATTGGTCGTCCAGGCATAGCCGACCGCGTGCTTCGGGTTAAAGTTGCTGCCCGTCGCCGTCACCGTTACCGGCTCGCCCTCGGTCACTTCCGTCGGCTGCGCCGTGCAAGCCGCCGACGGAATCGGAGTGTAATAGTTGCCCAGATTGAAGACCACGCCTGTTGCTAACCGGATGTTGTTCCACTGCGACGTCTGGTTGCTCGGGGTGCAGACAAAATCCAAGATACCCGAACAATAAATCTTGTAGTTTGTGTATATGTAATCGGCCTGCACGACACGCAGCGAAAACCTGTGGCCGATCGCATAGTCAAAACCACCGCCCGCAGACAAAGCGGCCTGCCACTCGTTATCGCCATTCGGAGATGTTGGCGGGTAGGCGGGCGACAGATTCGCAAAGCCGGCCATGACGCGAACAAACGGGGAAAAGCTGTCGGTGTGGTACTTGTACTGCAGACCGAACAGACCGAACCCTACGCCAACATATTGATGATCGCGATCGAAGTGTCCGCTGCCGTCCGCGATGAAGCCGAGATTGTGGGCTTGCGGAAGGTAGTAGGTGACCGACGCGTCAAACCCAGTGCTGATGTCAGGAACCTTAACATTGAAGTCGGCAGTGCCGCTGATGCCCAGCCAGGAGTAACCGCCGAAAATTTCGGCTTTGGGTTGAATGGCTACCTGCGCTGCCACATAACTGCCGAGCAGACAGAGCATAAGCAAAACCGCAAGAAACTTCGCAACCGTTCTGACACAAGTAGCCATCGCTTTGGGTCCTCAAGTTGTGGTTCTGGAGATAATAACAAATTTTAGGAGCAGATCCTGGAATTTCGCAGTGATTTCCAGTATCGACGTTGATACGTGATCCCGTTTCGGAACCGGGGGTTCAATCGCTGTCCTTCGCCAAAATAGTATTTGGCCGTCGTGAAACAGAATCGTGGACGGCGAACCGGCAAGAGCGTCGTTTCGTAAAGCACTTATTTTGTTGGTACTAGCCCGCAATCCCCTTGCAAAACCCTGGCGCTGTCCCCCACTGCGTAATTATGCCACGCATGCGGGACCAACGTGTTATCTTTCGGCGGGAATCCCAACCAGGGAAACGAAGGAGCTCATGGAAGCAAAACCCGCCGCACGAGAACGAACGATTGATGGCTCGCTGATCGGTTCTGGGTTCAGTCGTTGCGATCAAGCTCTCTCTTACTGTTTATGCAATTGGTGCTGGCTCAGCGATTAACACACAATTCACACTGCTCAGGATGCCTAGGGCAGCATACTGAAAGGTGGGAGCATTAGCGCAATTCCTGTTTCGCAAGGATCGTCTGCCGTCCGGGCAAGCCGGCGCTTCGCGATTCCGCCGCTCCAGTTCTCACTCGCCATTTGAGATCCAGCGCGTTCACGTGGCTGCGGTGTGTTATCGAGTACGCGACGGGGAACCGGAATTCCTCCTGGTGCGCACCCGGAACGGCCATTGGACTTTCCCAAAAGGCAGAGTGGACCAGGACGCAACCAACGCCCACGCCGCCGCGCGGGAAGCCTACGAAGAAGCTGGCGTAAGAGGATCCGTGGAGCCCTTCCCCTTTCATTCCTACCGGCATTGCAAAGCCGGACGGCTTGGCCCGCGCCGACAAGTCGTCCTGGTTGATGCTCATTTGTGCAAGGTCAAACACTTAGATGCACCACTCGAGGAGTACCGCGACCCAACGTGGTTCAGCGTGCCCAAGGCGAAGCGACGGCTGCGGAAGTCTCGGTCTCCAGAGTTCGCAGCTGAACTCATGAGCGTCATTGACCGGGCAACTGAACGGATACTGTCATAGCAGGGTCCACGTTGACAGCAAGTCAGAATCCGAGCAGATGCTGGTAAGAAAGGCCGAGGCGCTGAGCGCTTCGGCCTTAGCTGACGAGGATGGCGAAAAGCTTACTCGTGTGCCTTCAGTGGATTTCCCAGCAGCCGGTACACGGTGGCCGTTTTGGTGGCGTTCAGCGCGATGTACTCCTCGGCGGCGTACTGCAGCGAGATGAAGAACGCTTCGGTACGGCGCAGGGCGTCCTTGCTGAGTTTTTCGCGGTCCTGGAAACGGAACTGGTAGGCGAACTCGCCGATGAGCGGGCGGTGCTCGCCGCGGGTACGCCAGATGGCGACGTTGGCCTTGCAAGCCAGGCCGTCACCGAAGTCGAGCAGGCCGATGTCCTGCAGAACTTCCTCGACAATGGTGTTGCTCACCAAATGGATCTCTTCTTTCGGGGCCTTGCGGACCTTCTGAAGTGCGGGGAGCACATCAATCAAAGCGTCCATGTCGCGGATGTTCTCGCGGCCCATGCCAATGGCGGAGCGATAGAACTGGACGTTGTGGGAGAAGAGGAGGCGGATGCCGCCCAGTTTCTCCTTGAGCGGCAGGGCCTGGACCTTGAACTTGACGCGGTGATCGCCCAGGATGTTCGGCCGCACGTCGGCTTCCGCGCACATCTGCAAGTCGGGGTGCCGGAACTTGAAGACGATCTCGGGCTCGCCGATGGGAAAGCCATCCTTGTACGGGATCCGGCGGCGCAGAATGAAGGCGTTGTTGTACAGGCGGAAGTCGTCGGTGTCAATGAACACCACTTCGCGGATCTTGACCGGCTGCTCGGTGAAGCCTTCCGTCGTGTACTTTACGCCGTGTTCTTTCGCCGGCTCCTTAAAGACCTTGCCGAAGTCGAAGAAGCTCTCGCGCGAGTGGAACTTGTTGGGCCGCAGGATGAGCTTGCAGCAGATGTATTCGGGTTTATGGATGGGCATGCCGTCGGCATACTGGCCCGGCCTGAGTTGGGGAACTCGTCCCACCCAACTCGGGGTTACAGGTTCCTTCTTTGGAAGTGGCTTGCTGTCCTTGGCGCTGCTTGGTGCGGTTGCTCTGGCCGTTGGCATAGTCGTTCCTCAATGGCGAATCTGTAATGATATTGCAACTTTAGTTTTATATGCTTTTTACCCGTTACCTGCAATTGCTCTGGAATCTCCGGCGGCGGCGTTCCCTCGCCAGGTAGTGAGTATAAAGACATCGCGGGCAGAATCAAGAACTGCTGCCGTTTATGGCGACACCTGCGAAAACCCTCTGGATCGGGCTCTCCTGAGCCACGAGTAACCCTCAAGAAGCCGCTTTCGGGTTAGTTATGCTTTGCCCCGCCGTGCAAAGGACCACTTCGGAACGAATTGACTGCCACCGGCGAGCGCCCTATCATCAGGCATCATGCTCCCAGCGCCTAAGACATGATCGACACCACGATCTCACACTACCGCATCGTCGAAAAGCTCGGCGGGGGCGGCATGGGTGTGGTCTACAAGGCTGAGGACTCGCGCCTGGGGCGCTTTGTCGCGCTCAAGTTTTTACCTGACGATGTGGCGCGCGATCCGGCTGCGCTGGAGCGCTTCCGCCGCGAGGCGCGTGCGGCTTCGGCGCTGAATCATCCCAACA
>PLBD01000537.1 GCA_003135315.1 Acidobacteriaceae bacterium
CCGCTGCTCGAGTATCTTGACCGCGAGCGAGTGACCCGGCGGGTCGGCGATGAGCGAGTGATTCTTTAGCCGTAGCGAAATGAGAGCGGACGGGAGCAGCGTTGACGCGAAATCTCAACGCTGCCCAGAAAACGCGGGGACCGCCCTCAGACCTGGGGTATCGATCCGCATCCGATTCTGTCCGCCTTTGAGTCCCCACTTCAGGATGCAAGCTGTTGCGGCACGCTTATTGTGCGCTTGGGGCCGCGCTTGCGAATCAGTAGCACACGAATGCGCTCCAGCAGTTCCATGGGAGCAAACTCGCCTTTCGATAGCCAGGCATCCGCCAGGTGTTCCTCGGGGCAACAACTCACGCATCCGGAAAATAGCAGCGCCGGGGTCTCGGGCGAAATGGATTTCAATTGCTCAATCAGTTTTGCGCCATTGAGCTTGGGCATCATCAGGTCGGAGAGAACCAGATCGATGCCGCCGGCCTTCATGGTTTCGATGGCGCGTTCAGGATCGGAGCACGTGAGCACGCGATAGCCGCGTGTTTGAAGTAAGACTTTGCGAACGGAGAGAGAGCGCTCGTCGTCATCGACGCAGAGGATCGTACGTTTCGGTTTCATTTACCCCCACCGAAGCCTGCTCAGGAACGTTGCGCAGCCGTGTCCGGGCAAACCTGGAAAGCCGGACGTGCGCATCAGTCGCCGAGTAGTTTGTTAATTACGCCAGAGCAATAGCGTGTCCGGATAGTACGACCGGCGCGAGGGTTGCACAAGTATTGACGAGGTCAATTGCGGAAAAAAGTTTTCGCGTGAAAGAAGAAACGAAATCGCACCGCGGGTGGTGATCTTATTCTTGGCGACCCGCGTGAAAGCCTTGCTGGATGCGGCTTTTCAGCGTGCACAGAATATCCTCAGAAAAGTCACATCGTAACTTCTCCGTTAATCACATGCACTACGTTACCCCCGACACGTACATTTGTGATCGCGTCCTTCGTCTTGGCCGCGCGAATGTAAAGAAAACTTGGGCGCCGTGTTTCCATACCCTGCTCGATCAGTCCTTGCGCCTCCGCCGCCAGAACGCCGTGTTTCACCGCCCAAGCCGCGCAACATCCGGCAGCCGATCCTGTGGCGGGATCTTCGCCGTTGTAGAAGATCATGCGTGCATGCAATGTGGCTTTGGGATCCACGGTCTCGCGGCAGACAAAATAGAAGAACGCGGGACTGCCAATGGTTTGCAGATACGGCGCCATCTGGTTCCAGCCGATGCTGAGCTTTTGCAGTGTGGCCAGCGAACGGAATGGGACCACGGTGAACGGCATGCCTGTCGAGGCGGTTTGGATCGGCAGGCGCTCGTCCAATTCAGCCACCGGGATACCGAGCACGCCGGCGATAACGTCATGCGGGTGCATGGCGCCAAACTGCGGCTCGGCTTGGCGCATCTCGCCGAAGAGCAAGCCATCGCGCTGCTCAAAGCGCACCGGAATTTTGCCGCCTTTTAGATCGAGCACGATTTCATCAGAGCTCGAGTGCTGTCGCAAATACCATGCCGTGCCCAGGGTGGGATGGCCTGCGAATGGCAGCTCTTCATTGACCGTGAAGATGCGCACCTTGTGACCCTGATCGCGTTCCGTTGCTTCGTCGCGCGGCAGGATGAAAGTGGTCTCGCAGAGATTGGTTTCGCGCGCCAGCTTCTGCATCTCGTCATCGCTCATGCCGCGAGCGTCGGTGAAAACCGCAAGCTGGTTGCCCTCCAGCGGGCGGGAGGTGAAAACGTCAAGCTGCACGAGGGAAAATTTGCGCATGGTTATGACCTTGGCTCCGAAAATAATGTAGCAGGAGTCCGCGTCCCGCGAGGGTCGCCCCGTCGGTTTCTGTGACTAGCCTCAGGCAGGCGTGGCCAGCGCTGATACAATCGCCGTTGCGCGGTCGATCGAAGTCACGGCTGCGCGCTGGACCGCGCCCCCGCCGGTCTCACGCGTGTGTTTACGGAAGCGAAGGGGGTCCGGTGACTCTCCCGGTCTTCAAAACCGGCGATTGGCATCTTCGATGTCAATGGTGCGTTCGACTCGCACACGCTTCCGCCAGTTGACGACAGTCGCAGTGCGGTGTGAAAGGGACGGTGCCTGACCATGAATCCGTGGATCGCGAAGGCGCTGGTGCTCACCGGTACAGTGGTGATGATCGCCATTCGTGCGCCGCACGGGCACCGGAGTCGAGTTGTCAAGGTCGCCACAAGCTATATAACTCCGCTAGAGACCGTCCTCTTGGTTCTCGCCTGGGTCGGATTCTTCGTCCCTCTGATCTGGGTCGCGTCGCCAGCGTTTTCGTTCGCGGAGTAGGCGCTGGGCACTGGCCCGCTTGTCGCTGGTGTGATCTGCTTGGTGATCGGCCTCTGGCTCTTCCACCGGTCGCACGCTGACCTGGGTGCAAATTGGTCGATCACCCTGGAGGTACGTGAGCAGCATCGACTCATCACGCAGGGCGTTTATCGCCGTATCTCAGAGTGCACGATGTCGGCTGCTTCCTCTTCGGAGATGTCGGGCAAAGCCTGGCCGGCATGAAAGCGGAAACGCCATCGCTCCAACTCCAAGGCCTGGCGGGTGAAGATTGCCCCAGCTCATAGATGCGATCACGACGGGGAAACCACGATAAGGACTGACCAACTCGACGCCCACCGGCCGCGCGATTACAGTGCAATTGACGAGCAGTGAGGAGCGGTTCCCCGTTCGGTCTCGAATCAACAATAGACAGGCGGCAACATTTGCCCAGTTTTTTTCTGCCACTGGCCATATAAAAATACAAAGCCGACCACGTAAGTGGTCTTGACAAGCAAGATTACCAAGATAGAATGGCGGTCTTGAGTTTTTTCCCGCTCCCAAACAATTACTCCTGATAGCTTCAAAAGGAAAGATGAGCTTCAACTTTTCGCCGCGAAGCGCTTCGCCTACTCTTTGCTAGGCCTTTTCTGAGCTTTAGTGCTCGCGCGCACTCATAGGTCGTTAGTGGCGTTCATGGACACCGAACCATCCGCAACGGATAGGTTAGACCATCGAGAATGTCATTTTACCTTTGCTGCTGAGCTAAGAACGACGACTATTTATTGAGGTTGCCGTTCGGCTCGCCCATCTTGATTAAGGAGGCGACCATGGCCGGTTGGACCGCATTGAACAATCAACCTTCTTTCAACGCCAACCATATGATGCTCCTGACCGATGGCACTGTTCTGGTGCAGGAGTTGGCGACTGCTAATTGGTACAAACTAACTCCTGACAATTCGGGCAGCTATGTGAATGGAAGCTGGAGCACGCTCGCCACTGGACCGGTCGGACCAACGTACTACGCTTCGGCTGTTCTGATGGACGGCCGCGTGTTCATGGCAGGTGGCGAAGACAACCTTGGAAACGACGGCGTCGATATCAACAATTGTGAGATTTATGATCCAGTGGCAGACAGTTGGACGACCATTGGCGGCCCGGGCTGGGCGAACATCGGGGATGCCCCTTGTTGTATGCTCCCGGACGGCACAATCCTTCTCGGCAATATCAACGATACCTCGACCGCTATCTACGATCCTGTTGCGAACAGCTGGTCTGCTGGCCCTAACAAGGACGATACCAGCTCTGAGGAAACCTGGACGTTGCTGCCTGACCAGACGGTTTTAGTCGCAGAGTGCCAGAACCATCCTGCGGCCGACAAATACGTCGCTCCAGCTAATTCATGGGTATCAGCCGGATCCATACCTGCGGGCCACGATCTGGTGCAATCTTCCAGCGGCTCCTCGGACGAAATAGGGCCGGCGATTCTGATGACCGACGGCCGCGTATTTGCTATCGGAGCGTCAGGCCACTCCGCGCTTTACACTATGCCGCCCATCGCCAACCAGCCAGGGACCTGGGCAGCGGGCCCGGATTTCCCTACGGACAAATCCGGCAATCTCTACGAAGCTTTTGATGCGCCTGCAGTGTTGTTGCCGAGCGGTAACGTCCTGTGCATCGCCGGTCCCATTCAGGGCGATGGTTGGGCTGGCAGTCCGTCCCACTGTTATGAGTTCGATGGAACCAATCTGAACCCAGCGCCCGATCCAGCCAACATCGCAAACAGGGAAACCTGGGAAGTACGTATGCTGTTGTTGCCCACCGGAGAAGTATTGCTGTCTTCCAGAAGTAATGACATGCGCGTCTACCAGCCGGACGGCTCGCCTGACCCCAGTTGGGCGCCGGAAATCACTTCGTACCCCTCTACGGTGGCACCCGGCAAAACCTACACGGTGGAGGGAAGACAGCTGAACGGTCTTTCTCAAGCAAACAGCTATGGCGATGATGCCACAATGGCGACGAACTACCCGCTGGTACGCATCACCAACCTGTCCTCTGGGCACGTGTTTTACTGCCGAACGCACGATTTTTCCACGATGGCGGTGGCCACTGGCAATGTGATCCACTCTGCGCAGTTCGATGTGCCCAGTTCAATTGAGACAGGCCCGGCAAAATTGTGCGTCATAGCCAATGGAATTGCGACCTGCAAAACGATCAGCGTCGGCTACAAGATCTGGAAGGAAGTCAAGTTCGAGATTAAGGAGAATTACAAGCTCGAGGCTGACATTGTTCTGAAAGGTCTCTTTGCCGACTTCCCGAAACTAAAAGACAACGAAGGAGACCCGTGGCAGCAATACGGCGGCGATCCGGCGTGGCTGCAAGCAGTACAAGTCATTGCAGAAAGGGCTGATCAACTCCAGCAGGAGATTGCAGATCTTAGGGCGTTCATTCGCCCGGAGGAGCGGCCTCGCGTCGGACAAGTAGCACTCGACGCTGCCGCTGAGCGACCCGCAAAGCAACAGGCTCTGCGAAAGAAGGACGCCGACAAATCCAAGCCAAAGCGGCGGAGGTAATCGATTGCTGGTCGTGGTCGGCAGCCAACACGACCAAGCCGCACAGGAGCTTGTGGCAGCGTGGACGACCCACTGTGCGGCCCTGCTTACTTGCGAAGACCTTTCTACGGCTGGATGGCAGTTGCGGGTTCCCGGTCGGTCTCGCTCGCAGGCCGTGGTGAGCGGCAAGATCATTTCGGAGGAGGACATCCAAGGAGTCGTGATGCGACGACCTTGGATTATCGAAGGTGAGTTGACTCACATCACCGCCTCCGACCGAGAGTATGTTGCGGCCGAGATGAATGCATTTCTGCTGGCATGGTTAACTTCGCTGAAGTGTCCGGTGTTAAACCGCCCAAGCGGTACGTCGTTGTGCGGCCCAAACTGGCGGGCATTCCAGTGGGCGCAGGCCGCAGCTGCTGCTGGCTTCAAGGTTCAACCGGCCAAGTGGCGAGTTCCGCCGCCGCGGACAAACTGCTCCAAGCACTCTGAGGAACCGTCACCATTAATCGACGTTACCGTAATCGGTAAGCGCTGTATTGGCGAGGTCGAACTCCAATGCCAGGAAGCTGCGCGACGACTCAGTCAACGCGCCAATACGATCTTGCTGGGCGTGCGACTCCGTCGCACCGATGATGGCCCTGTCTTTGCCTCAGCTACTGCAACCCCTGACCTCAAGGGCGAAGAGATCGCAAACGCAGTGGTTAACTACATGCTGGCGAACAGGGCGAAGTCAGGATCAGCATGATTTTGCTCTGGGGAATCGCGAGCGACGGACCTTTGTCCTCTGTGCAGGCGACTCTGCTCCGTCTTGGTGCCGGTTTCAAATTCGTCGATCAGCAGGACGTGTTGCGTTGCCGGCTCGAGCTGACCGTCAACGGCGGCGTGGGGGGCAGGATCGAGACGCCGCAGTGGTCGGCGGACCTGAACTCATTCAATGCAGTCTATCTTCGTCCTTACGATGTGCGACGACTACCGGCTATGCAGGGGGTGAAGCCCACGAACCTGCGATGGCGTCGTGCGTTGCAGTTCGACGACACGCTGACCTGCTGGATGGACATGACGCCGTCCTTTGTGATCAGCCGCCCCTCAGCAATGGCTTCCAACAACTCGAAGCCGTACCAGTTGTCTTTGATTCAGGCGGCGGGCTTTGCCGTACCTGACACGCTGGTGACTACCGATACAACCGCCGCGATTGAGTTTTGGGAGCAGCACGGGTCAGTGGTTTACAAGTCGATCTCAGGCACGCGCAGCATCGTGAGCCGCGTTCGGGCCGAGCATCGCGACCGCTTTCCGGATCTAGCGAACTGTCCAACTCAGTTCCAGCAGTACATCGAAGGCATCGACTACCGGATCCACGTCGTTGGAGACGAAGTTTTTGGATGTGAAATCTGCTCCGACGCCGACGACTACCGCTACCCGCAGCTTCAGGGTGCAGAGCTGCAAGTTCGCCAGTATGAGGTTCCACCCGATGTCTCCCAGAGCTGTCGATTCCTTGCGGCATCATTGAATCTCCCGGTCGCTGGACTGGATCTGCGCCGCTCTGCGGCTGGAGAGTGGTTCTGCTTTGAGGCAAATCCCTCGCCCGCGTTCACTTTCTACCAGGATACCTCGGCGCAGCCAATCAGCTGGGCGATTGCTGAATTGTTAGCTGGGGCAGTCAGATGAGTGGGCATTGCACCGAGTGCATAAACTTTGCATTAGCTCATTGGTCGGAGTCCTGTTGTTCGCGGCGATAGTTCCAACCTAAGCCGCGCTCTATCCGCGCTCTGTTTGTTGGATTACCACTGCTTTTCGGGGTCTTAGGTGTCATCCGCTGACCTGCAAGTTGTTGAAAGCACGTTAGTGTGCTGATTCGACTTGCACACGCTTCCGCCAGTTTAGTCCGTGAGGTACGCCCCGCCCCCTTTTCGGGAACGTGCCCGCGCTCTTTTTTCCAAGACAGCGGTTTTGAACTCGCCCGTTGCGCGAAGGATGCCAATCGGTTCTAATTTCCCTACATCCGGTGGGGTTCATTCAAAATGGTATAGCAACCCTGTCGAACAGGAGCCGTTCGAGTGAAGCATGTAGTGATTGTTGGTGGGGGATTTGCTGGGCTGAACTGCGCGAAGAAGCTGGCGAAGCACCCCGATGTTCGAGTCACCCTGATCGATAAGAACAATTATCAGCAGTTCCAGCCGTTGCTCTACCAAGTGGCTGGAGCGGCACTGTCGCCAAGCAACATCGCTTTTAACCTGCGGAGTATCCTGAAGGACCATCCGGATGTAGACATCAAGATGTCACAGGTCGTTTCGGTCGATCTCAACACCCGCACCGTCCATACAGCCGAGGGGCTTGCGTACCAGGGCGATTTTCTGGTGTTGGCCGCCGGATCGCAGGCGGACTTCTTTGGCACACCGGGAGCGGACAGACACAGCTATCCGCTGTATTCATTGCGTGATGCCGAGGCCATTCGCTCGCGCGTGCTAGCCGTTTTGGAATGTGCGGATCGCGATTCCTCGCTGATCGCCAAAGGGGCGCTGAACTTCGTAATCGTCGGCGGTGGTCCCACCGGCACGGAAATGGCAGGCGCCTTCGGGGATGTATTTCATCATGGAGTGAAGAAGGCATTTGCCGATCTGAATCTGGTGGGCGGCGAGGTCGTATTGGTGGATGGCGGCCAAACTGTCCTGAAAGCCTTCTCACCCAGGGCTCAGGCCTATGCGACCAAGACGCTGGAACAACGCGGCGTGAAGCTCCGGCTGGGCACGCACGTAAAAGAGGTACATCAAGGCCATGTTGTGCTCTCAGATGGGACGACGATCCCCACCCACACGGTGATCTGGGCCGGAGGTCTCAAAGCTGCATCTTTGTCAGACAACGTCGGAGTCAAGACAGGTCATGGCGGTCGCCTTGATGTTCAACCCGATCTCACCGTGCTTGGTTTCCCGAATGTCTACGCCTTGGGCGATTTCGCGAATATTGTCGGGAAAGACGGCAGCCACTTGCCGCAGCTTGCCTCGGTTGCCGAACAGTCCGGCAAGTGGTGCGCGAAGAACATCCTGGCTGACATTGCCGGAAGGCCAAGGGAGCCGTTCGACTATTTCGACAAAGGCATCATGGCGATGATTGGCCNNACAAAGGCATCATGGCGATGATCGGACGTAACTCGGCCGTGGCTGAAGTCGGTCTGCATCGTCACGAACTTCAGGGGGCCGTTGCTTTTGCTGCCTGGCTGGGCGTACACGCTGCCCTTTTGTCGACGACGCGTGCCAAGGTGGAGGCCTTCTTGGAATGGGCCTGGGACTATTTTGGTAGAAGCCGCGGCGATGCAATTCTTGATCGCAACGAACAAAAGGACATTGATTGGAACGATGACGGGGAAGCGTCCATGGCAACTGCTGGGCCAAATCAGGATATCAAGACCTCTTGACANNCGCTTCCCGAAGGCCGCGGTACGCACACGATTTCGCCGGTAAGCTAGACTTCACCACCGGCTGGAATTTCGTTTCGGCTTCGTGAGAACATCGTGGATTAGAGGTGATTCATGGCTCTCAGCTTTGCCAGCGATATTCGCACTTTATTCCGAGACTCTCCCGATGTGGAGGCGATGAAGAGCTTCGGTCTCGACCTGTCGTCTTATGCCGATGTTAAGGCGCAGGCCGAAGCGATCTATTCCCGCCTGGAAGATGGCAGTATGCCTTGCGACGAACCCTGGCCTGACGAGCAAATTGCCAGGTTCAAACGGTGGATGGACGACGGCATGGCGCCATAAGGTGGCGTGTGTCGCTCCGTGAAGGCCGTACTCGACAGCGGCTCAGGCGAAGTGCCAGCCACTCGTCAGACTGCCCATAAAGATCGGATGCGCTGTGTCCCTGACCTATCAACTGATTCGCGAGCAATGGTTACCGCAAGCCCTGGAAGCGACCTTTGCCTTCTTCT
>PLBD01000539.1 GCA_003135315.1 Acidobacteriaceae bacterium
CCAGCGGCAGAACGCCAAGAATGAACGCGAATGAGGTCATAAGAATCGGCCGCAGTCGCAACTCGGCCGCTTCAATGGCGGCTTCTGCAATGGACCGCCCCTTGCGGCGCATCTGCTCGGCAAACTCAACAATCAGAATGGAGTTCTTTGCCGACAGGCCGATCAGCATGACCAGACCGATCTGGGCGTAGACGTCGTTGTCGAGCTTGCGGAAGTACAACGCCACAAACGCCCCGAAGACCGCGATAGGAACGCCCAGCAGCACGGAGAACGGGAGTGTCCAGCTCTCGTACTGCGCCGCCATGATGAGAAAGACCACCAGGAACGACAGGCTGAAGATGGTCGTCGGGCTGACTCCCTGGGCAGCTTTCTCCTGCTGGTAGCTCATACCGCTCCAGTCGTAGCCCATCTGGGTCGGCATCGTTTTCTTGAAGACATCCTGCAATGCAGCCATCGCCTGGCCGGAACTGTAGCCGGGGGCGGCCGAGCCGTTAATCTGCACGCATTGGTAAAGGTTCTGGCGCATAACGAACTCCGTACCGCTGCGTGAATACGTGCTGGTCAGGGTGCTCAACGGGACCATCTCCCCGGCAGCGTTTCTCACGTAGAACTTGCCCAGATTGTCCACGTTGGTCCGGAATTTGCCGTCAGCTTGCACCCATACTTGCCATTGCAGGCCGAACTGGTTGTAGTAGTTCACCAGGGCGCCGCCCATGAAGGCCTGTAGCGTCTGGTAAACATTACTCAGGTTCACCTGCTGGGTCAGCACCTTCGCCTTGTCCACATCTACGCCGACCTGCGGCACTCCGAAGAGCGCGGTGGTCATCACGCCGGTCAGCTCCGGTCGCTTGCGGGCTTCGGCCATGAATGCCTGTGTGTTCTTGGCGAGGAAATCGGTGCCGCTTCCCGATCGGTCTTCCAGAATGAAAGTAAATCCTCCCGAGGTACCTACACCCAGAATCGCAGGCGGCGGGAAGGCAAATGCAAGCCCTGAGTTGACCTGGGACAGCGCCCGCGCCAGATGGAGCTTGATTCCGTCATAGCTGGTCTCCGGAGTCTTGCGCTCTTCCCACGGCTTAAACGAGATGAAGAAAAACGAGCTGTAGGTGGTCTGGACTCCGCTGAGCAGGCTGTATCCCAGCACCGAGCTGACGTTCTCCACGCCCGGCGTATCCATGATGATCTTCTCAACCTGTTTTGCCGCCTCGGAGGAACGTTGCAGCGAAGACGCATCGGGCAGTTGCAACGCGGCGAACACGTATCCCTGGTCTTCGTCCGGCAGGAAGCTGCCCGGTACTTTCGAACCGAAGAAGTACGCACCGACGCAGAGAATGCCCAGAAGAATAAATGCGAAGCCGGCTTTGTGGATCAGGTGCTTGCAAATGCCGACATAGCCATCGGTAGCTCTGCCAAAAACGCGATTGAACCAGCGGAAGAAAGCACCCAGCGGTCCGCGCGATTCCTTCTTCGGCCGCAACAGCATGGCGGAGAGCGCCGGGCTAAGCGACAAGGCGTTAAACGCGGAGAACAGCACCGATACGGCAATCGTTACCGCGAACTGCTGATAGAGCTGTCCCGTGATGCCGGGAACAAACGCGGTGGGAATGAAAACCGCAGCCAGAATCAGCGCGATGGCAACGACCGGGCCTGCCACCTCTTCCATGGCCAGCTGCGCCGCGTCATGCGGGGTCATCCCGCCCTCGATGTGGTGCTCCACCGCCTCAACCACGACGATCGCATCGTCCACCACCAATCCGATGGCCAGCACCAGTCCAAACAGCGACAGCGTATTGATGGAAAATCCGAGAATCGGAAAGACGATGAAGGCGCCCACGAGGGAGACTGGAACCGCCAGCAGCGGAATCAGCGTGGCTCGCCAGCCTTGCAGGAAGATGAATACTACGAGAATGACCAGCGCCAGCGCCTCGAACAGCGTCTTCTTGATCTCGTGGATGCCGGCGGTGATGGCGAGCGTGGTATCCAGCGGGACGCTGTACACAAGGTCCTGCGGAAAGCGGCCCTTGGCTTCCTCCATGAACTTGCGGACCTCGGCGGAGGTTTGCAGCGCATTAGCGCCCGGGGTCAGGTAGATGCCGAGCAGCGCCGCCGGTTTCCCGTTGAAGCGCCCTTCCAGGTTGTAGTTCTGGGCTCCTAATTCCACCCGCGCTACATCCTTCAGGCGCAGCACGCCGCCGTCGGGCGTGGCGCGAATAATGATCTGGCCGAACTCCTCGGGCGTGGTCAGGCGGCCCGGCGCGCGCACGTTGTAAGTGAACGTTTGTCCTGGCGGGACGGGCGCTCCACCAATCTGGCCCGCCGGGTTCACTGCGTTCTGCGCTTGAACGGCGCTGATGATCTCGGGAACCGTGACGCTGAGGTTCGCCAGCGTATCCGGGTTCACCCAGACACGCATGGAGTACTGACCGGCGCCGAACACCGATACCGAAGCGATGCCCGGCAGGCGCGTCAGTGCGTAATTGAGATTGATGTATGCGTAATTCGCCAGAAAGATGTTGTCGTAGGTCCCGTTGGGAGACGACAACGCCAGAAGCATCAACGGCGAGGACGTCGATTGCTGGACCGTCACGCCGTAGTTGGTCACCGCGCTGGGCAGTTGCGAATTGGCCTGCCCCTGCCGCATCTGCGCTAGAATCTGGTCGGTGTTGGCATTCGTTCCCAGCGCGAAGTCAACCGTCAGCGTCATCAGGCCGTTGCTGGCGCTGGTGGAATACATGTAATTCATGCCCGAGACGCCCGACATCTGCTGCTCAATCGGGGTGGCGACCGACTCAGCTACGGTTTGCGCGTCGGCGCCGGGATAGGTAGCCAGGACCTGAATCTGCGGATCGGCGATGTTGGGGAATTGGGCCGTCGGCAAACTGAGCATCGAAACCACCCCGACCAGCACCATCAGGATGGAGATGCACATCGCCACAATCGGACGATTGATAAAAAATTTCGGCATGGTCAGTTGCCCCCTGCCGGCGGTGCCGCGGGAGGCACATAGGGCTTGGCAACGACCGGAATGCCTGTCTTGGCCAGCTCCGGCGACTGTGCCGCAGCCATCTGAATCTTCAGGAGACCATCCACCACAACTTTCTCACCCAGTTGCAGACCCTCGCTGATGATCCAGTTCGTCCCCATCCGGTCTCCCACCTTCACCGGGCGGAATACGGCCTTGTTCTCGGGAGTGACAATAGCCACCAGGTACATCGATTGCACTTGCGTAACCGCGGCCTGCGGAACCAGCAGCGCCCCTTTGTCCAGTCCGGTCTCAATGCGAATCCGCCCGAAGCCACCGGGACGAAGCAAGGCATCCGGATTCGCAAATTGCGCGGCTACCTGGATGGTGCCCGTCTGCGTACCCACTTGCCGGTTCACGTAGATCAGCTCGCCTTTTGCCGGGAAGGGCTTGCCGTTGGCTTGGATATATTCAATCGGCTTGGAGTGCATTGCCGACGCATTGGCCTTACCGCTGATGACGTCGGTGATCGAGGGCGCTATCTCCAGAAACTTGCTCTCGCTGATGTTGAAGTAGGCCCAGATGGGATTCACCTGGGAAACGGTGACCATTTTCGTGGTCGTCCCTACCAGATCGCCAATCTGAGCGTTGGACACGCCAGCGATGCCGTCGATGGGAGAATAGACCTTGGTCCAGCCCAAGTTTAACTCCGCATTGGCCAAAGCCGCTTTCTTGGCCTTCAACTGCGCTTCCCACGAGGCTTGTTCAGCAACGTCATTGTCGAGTTGTTTCTGCGGAATTGCACTCTGCGCCGCCAGTGGCGTATCGCGGGCCACATCAGCCTGGACCCTGGTCAAGTTGGCTTCGGCGACGGCGACGTCTGCCTTGGCCTGATCGACCGAGGCCTGGTACTGCCGCGGATCCAGCTCAAACAGAAGCTGCCCGGTCTTCACGAAATAGCCGTTCTGGTAATCCTGCTTGAGCAGGTAGCCCTGCACCTTGGGCGTAATCTCGGCATTCACCGGGCCGTTCAGCTGCGCTACCCACTCCTCAAAGACCGGAACATCCTGCTGCAGCGGCTCCGTCACTCCCACTTCGGGTGGCCCCGGCGGCGGAGCTTCCTCTTTCTTTTCGCAGCCCGCCAGCAGCAGGGCGGCGAGGAACACGCTCACGACGGCGATGGTCCAGCAAGCACGGCCCCACCCTGACGCTGACAACTGACGTCTCTTGCCGCCTACCGGCGATATTTCAGGACGGACACACTCGAATCCGTTTGACATTGATACACTCCTGCTTCTTGCTCAGGGAAGATAAGGTGTTAGGTGCAGCTATTTTTCCGTTTACGAGGTAAGTGCTTTTCTAGCTGAATTTGCGCCGGATTGCCACTAGTTTTTTCTCCGCCTTCAATCTCCCCCGGCTCCGCTAATAGCTACGACCCCGGATCTTCAGCCCGCCGGCCCAGCCGCTGGGTACAATATGAGCGGCGGACAAGCATGAAATATCGCATTACAGCCGACGGAGTTCTGGAGACCGGACTCTCCGGCTTCGACCTCATTAATTTTCCCCTCCTGAACAAAGGGACCGCGTTCACCGAAAGCGAGCGCACGGACTTTGCCCTGCACGGACTACTCCCGCCACACGTCGGCAATCTTGAGGATCAGGCGGCACGCCGTCTCAAGGCGCTACGCGACTTTGAAACCAACTTCGAGCGCTATGCCTACTTGCGAGACCTTCAGGATACCAACGAAACCCTGTTTTATGCCGTGCTCGTGCGCAACATCGAGGAGATGATGCCCCTGGTATACACGCCCACGGTCGGCGAAGGTTGCCAGCGTTTCAGCGAGATCTGGCGCAAGCCGCGCGGGCTGTTTCTCAGCTACCCCAACCAACACAGAATCCGCGAGGTCCTCCGGCATCACCGCTACGACGCCATCCGCGCCATCGTAGTCAGCGACGGCGAACGCATCCTCGGTCTCGGCGATCAGGGTGCGGGAGGCCTGGGAATCCCCATCGGCAAGCTCGCACTTTATACTGCCTGCGCCGGCATTCATCCCCAGCAGTGTTTGCCGGTGCTGCTCGATGTCGGTACCGACAACGCTGAGCTCCTCGAAGACCCTCTGTACGTCGGCTGGCGTCACCCGCGGGTACGCGGCGCCGAATACGACGGTTTCGTCGAAGCCTTCGTCAGCGCCGCGATCGAGCGCTGGCCCAATCTGCTGTTGCAGTGGGAGGATTTTGCCGGCATCAACGCCGGACGCTTGCTCGAACGGTATCGCAACCGGCTCTGCACCTTCAACGACGACATCCAGGGGACTGCAGCCGTGGCTGCCGGAACTCTGCTCGCCGCCATCACCGTTACCGGCACGCCCTTGACCGAGCAGCGCATCGCTCTCGTCGGTGCCGGATCGGCCGGCATCGGCATCGCTTCCCTTCTGCTGACTGCGATGAAGAACGCCGGCCTGAGCGAAGCCGAAGCGCTCCGCCGGTTCTATGCGATCGATAAAGACGGCCTGCTGGTGGAGGGTTTGGCGGGAATCCGTCCGGCGCAGGAGCCGTTTGTGCAACCTCACTCCGCGATCGCCAATTGGGAACTGGAGCGCAAGGATCACGTCAGTTTGCTCGACGTGGCGCGGAACGCCAAGCCAACGACCCTGATCGGGGTCTCGGGACAGGCTGGCGCATTCTCTGAAGAGGTGGTTCGCGCGATGGCCGCCGCGGTCGAAAGGCCGGTAATTTTCCCGCTCTCGAATCCCACGTCGCGCGCGGAGGCTACGCCGGCCGACTTACTGAAGTGGACGGACGGACGGGCTCTCATCGGCACCGGTAGCCCGTTCGCTGCGGTCAAGTGGAATGGCCGTGAAGTGCCGATCGATCAGACCAACAACTCGTACATCTTCCCTGGACTGGGTTTGGGGATCTTGTCAGTCAACGCGCGGCGAGTCACCGACACGATGTTCATGGCCGCCGCTGAATGTCTCGCTGAACTTTCTCCCGCACGGCTCAACAAGTCAGGCCGATTGTTACCGCCGGTTTCGGAATTGCGCTCGGTGTCCTTCGCCGTCGCACGGGCAGTCGCTCGGCAAGCGATCAATGATGGCGTGGCCGGGCAGCTAGACGAGCACACCGTGGAATCCCGCATCCGCGCCAATGTCTGGGATCCGGTCTATCTTCCCTACCGTTTCGACCCTTCCGCGTAGCTACTAATGTTTCTGCCCCGAGACATCGGCCCCGCTATAGATACAGGCGACCCGCGCTCTTCGCAATGCTTTACAAGCGCGCATGCCAGAAATTGCAACTCCAGCCGCCGCTGGTGTTTATATGTCAGTGGCCCTATGCTGAAGACTGCCAAGGCAACCGGAATGAACCGACCGCGAGCCAGGCGCGTCGCGATTCGATTGGTTATCCTGGCCATGATCTGCGCGGCTCCGACGGTGCCATCGCGGGCTACCACTGAAATCGTGGTGCGAAGCCGTTATCGGATTGTGTTGGCCGCCGACAGCCGCGCGATATACGGCCTGGATGGAAACGCCACGGAGTGCAAACTTTTCGAAGCGCAGGACGTTTACGCAACCGTCTCGGGCCTTGCTCACTACGGTCGAAGCTATCGCGTCGCGGACACGATTCGAGAAGGCTTTGCCGGTCCCGGAACGTTCGCAACTCACGTATCGTCCACCGCCGCGATTCTCAAACGCAGGGTGGAGAACCTGCTGGCCAATCTGCAGGCCGGCGATCCAACCCAGTATCGAATCTTGATCCAGCAATCGAATTACACATCAGACCTGGTGCAGTTGGCCGTGGCACAAACTGTCCGATCTCAACCCATGCTCGGGATTATCGAACTGCGGCGAAGTGGGACGGGAACTGGCTTAACGACGAGGACAACGATTTGTCCGGGCAACTGTGCACAAAATACGGAGCTGTTCTACCTGGGATATTGGGAGCGCATCAAGCCATACGTCGCAACCGCAAGCGGCCCCCGAAACGTTGGCTCGGCTGCTTCCATCGACCGGCTGATCCGATTGGAAATCGCGGCCCATCCCAACGAGGTCAGCGCCCCAATCAACATTCTGGAACTGACTGGCTCGGGTGCACGCTGGCTACAGAATGGCGGCAATTGCTCGCTGCCGGGAGTCGGCTGGTAGAGTCGTCTCGCAATGCTCAGGCTACGTTGAAGCAGCAGCAGATTGACCGCCTGGACCACCTGACCTTAGTCAAGCAATGCCAAAAATGCGTCCCGGTTGGCCGAATGCCGTTCTGTATGAGTAAAATGGGTCAGTCAGTTGCGTTATCGGTCCAAAATCCTGAATCTGGATAAACATGGGGACCATCCAACCAAAAGTAGCTGAACCGGCTGGCGATGAGATGGCGCTGGTTCATGCGGCCAAAGCGGGTGACGTCAGCGCTTTTGAGCAGCTGGTACATCGCTACGACCGCAACGTGTTCCGGATTGCGCAGCACATCACGCAGAACCGCGAAGACGCGGAAGACGTGGTGCAGGACGCATTCCTGAAGGCGTACCAGAACCTGGCGAACTTCCACGAGCAGTCGAAGTTCTACACGTGGCTGGTACGGATTGCGGTGAACGAAGCGCTGATGCGCTTGCGCCGCCGGCGACCGGAACGGATGGTGTCGCTTGACGAGGACATCAAGACCGAAGAAGACTCGATGCCACGGGAAGTGGCAGACTGGGCGCCGAATCCGGAACAGCTGTACACGCAGGGCGAACTGAAAGAGATTCTGGGCAAGACCATTCAGGGGTTGCCGCCCAGCTTCCGCACCGTGTTTGTTCTGCGCGACGTTGAGGGCCTGTCCACCGAAGAGACTGCGGACGCCCTGGATTTGAGTATTCCGGCAGTGAAGTCCCGGTTGCTGCGCGCCCGGCTGCAATTGCGTGAACGTTTGAGCAAGTACTTCAAGAATCGAACTAGTGGAGATGGCAAAAAGTGACCTGCTCTGATTTTCTGAAAGAGCTCACCGATTACCTTGATGAGTCCATGGACGCCCAGACCCGGGCGGAGTTGGAAGACCATCTCCAGTGGTGCCACAACTGCTACGTCGTCTGCAATACGACGAAGATGACCATCGAGATCTACCGCGACTCCCACCTGTACGAACTTCCCGATGAACTGCGGGGCCGTTTGCGATCCGCAATTATGTCTAAGTGCAAGGGCCACGAGGGTCCGTGCACCTAGAACCTATCGTACCCATCATTTGATCCAGCTTTAGTCAGGTACTCCTGAGTACTTCTGTATACGCCTGAGGCGTGCTACACCTACTGCTGTACAAAAGCAATTCTTAAAACCCCACTTATAGGCCTCAAGGCTGCACTAATGTCAGTTGCACATTTGCCGCATGTGGATATAATTCTTGACCGCAACTAAGCAGTAATGGAGGCAGGCAATGAGAAGAGTCTATCTGGTAGCGCTGTTTGGACTGTTGCTGATGCCTGTATTGGCAGCGGCGCAGAGCCCGTTCGATGGCACTTGGAAATGGGACGTAAACAAGGTCGACTGGTCGAAGAAGCCGGACGTCTACTTGCTGCAGAACGGTATGTATCAGTGCAAGAGCTGCGTACTGCCCATCAATATCAAGGCTGATGGACAGGACCAGAAGGTCACGGGACATCCCTACTATGACACTATGGCCGTGAAGGTGATCAACGATCACGAGATCGAAATAACCCAGAAGAAGGATGGCAAGGCGGTAGTAACCAACAATATAACGGTCTCCCCGGACGGCAAGACGGCGACGTTCGAGTTTAGCGACAGTAGCGCCACTAACGCGGCGCCCGTTACCGGCAAGGGCGAGGAGATGCGCGTGGCAGCGGGGCCGGCGGGATCCAATGCGATCTCCGGTTCCTGGCGCATGACAAAGATGGAGAACATGTCGGACAACGGAATCCAGTGGACCTATAAAGTTAGCGGCGACGAGTTGACCATGACTACCCCAACCGGCCAGTCTTACACGGCGAAGATGGACGGAACTGAAGTCCCGTACAAGGGCGATCCAGGCATCACCACCGTTTCCGTAAAGAAGATGGGAAAAGACACCCTTGAGGAAACCGACAAACGCGACGGAAGCGTTATTGGCGTAATGAAGTCAACCGTGAACTCAGACGGAAAAACAATGCGAATCGTCTACGACGACAAGCGCACGGGGCAGACGACGAAATCCACGGCCACCAAGCAATAGCGGCAACTCACAGCTCGTTCACGCCTGAACCCTGCAAGAGCGGCCGCATTGGCCGCTCTTTTTTGTTCGTGAAGAACTCACTGCTCCGCAATCAAGTACTGCTCAATCTTGCCGTCCGGCATTTCGTAGATGATGATGACCAGGCTCTTCTGTGGGTATTTCACCTGATAGATACGCGCGGTCATTCCACCGCGCAGCGAAGACCGGGCCTGGGTAAATCCTTGCGGTGCGCCTAAAGGTCCAAGACTGCTCGCATAATCCTTCAACGCCTGGTCGGTGAAGTAGGAATTCGCGTTATCGGTGAACAGCGAGCGATCGACCTTTCCCTGCTGGAGGCCGTCGTATACTTTGCGCATCAGCGCATCCTGCTTCGGGTCTTGCGGATTGGCCGCCTGGACCAGTAGCGCCGCCACCTGGTTGCCAATCTCCGACTCCGCCTCGGCGGCGTCCTGATTGGTGAGCACCACGACCGCAATCTTGTCGTCCGGCATCACGATGTTCTCGGCAGTGAATCCCGAAACCTCACCGTTGTGCTCCAGCACGCGGTGCCCGTTCATGCTGGTGACGAAAATCCCCAGGCCATAGCGTGTTCCCACGCCGTTCTTCAGCACGGCTTCGGTTTCCATCTCGCGATACGAAGCCGGCTTAAGCACGCTCTGGTTGATGATGGAGATGTCCCACTTGGCCAGGTCTTCAGCCGTCATCGCCAACTCGCCGGCGGCGAACATCCAGCCGCGGCCTTCTTTGGGAGCCGGATGCAGCGGCCCCAGCGCGTAGCGAAAATACCCGGTAGGGTCGGTCGGCGGCAGCTTGTTGGCATTGGTGTCTGCGACGCTCTTCATTCCCAAGGGCATGAACACCCGCTGGCTGAGCAACTGGAGCATCGGCTGGCCGGAGACCTTCTCCACAATCGCACCGGCGATCACGTAATTGGTGTTGCTGTATTGCCACTTCGTTCCCGGCTCGAAATCCAGCGGCTTGCGCGCCCAGCGATCCATGATGCCCTCGGCGCTGATCGGTTGCAGCATCAGCGGCGGCACATAATCCTGCGGCCAGAAATCCTGGTAGCCGGAGGTGTGGGTCAGCAGCTGGCGAATCGTGATCTCGTTGCCGCCGGTCAGCCCGGGAATGTATTTCGACACGGGATCGTCGAGCGACAGCTTCCCTTCTTCCGCCAGCATCAGGATGGCAGCAGCGGTGAACTGCTTGCTGATGGAGCCAATGCTATAGCGCATCTGGGGCGTGGCCGGGGTTTGAGGATCGAGCTGGGCCGCCCCATAGGCTTGCAGGTAAGCGATCTTTCCGTCTTGCACGACAGCGACGGAGGCCGAAGGCACGCCAGTGCTTTTGAGCACCTGTTGTGCAATCTGGTCGATGCTGCTACGCAACTGCGGCGCCAGCGCCGACTCCGTCTGCGCCTGAAGAGACAACAGGAAAACCAGCAGGAGAAAAGCGCAAGCCAGCGGCTTGCGAACGATGCGATTCTTACAACGCATTGGCTGCCCCGGAAAAAGGAGATTGGAACGCACTACACTATCGCAAGGGGCCCGACGGGACAACCCCTAGGATGTCAGGCTAGTTCACGCTTGTCGTGCTTTTCGGAGTCGGTTTCTTCTGGAACGGCCCGCGGCCCCGGAACCAGCGCAGATGGATTTGCAGCCTCCTCAAGAATGGGACCAGTCTCCTCGGGTGAATTGTCGAATGGCGGGAACGAATAACCGTCCAGCAGCCGATGGTGCATGCTATAGAGCGCCAACTCCAGCCGATCGGCGACATGGAGTTTGTCGTATATCTTGCGCAAGTAGTTCTTCACCACTTGTTCGGTCGTCCCCACTTCGCAGGCAATTTCCTTGTTCTTCATCCCTTGCGTGACGCCGCCGATGATCATCATTTCTTTGTCGCTCAGACGAAGCTGTTGCTGCGGTGCAGTCCCCTGCAACGCCTGCGCCCGATAGGCCTCGATGACCCAATTGACCCCCTGTTTGTCGAGCCAGGTTTCGCCGGCCGCGACCTTGCGCACGCATCGAACCAGCAGCTCAGGGGAAACGGCGCGCGCCAAAATTCCGCGCACGCCGCGGCGAAGGTAGTCCACGGTTTCCTGCTCGCCGGCGCGCTGCGTAACCACTACGAGGTTCGCTCCCGGCAAAGCGCGCGCCGCTATGTCGCTTACGGCGTCAGCTGGACTGGGTGCAAGCCCCACCTCGAAGAGAATTACATCAGCAGCCGTTGTGGCCACCGCTTGCAGAGTCTGCGGTAACGTCTCGGTCTGCGCCACCACTTCCAGATCTTCCCACTGTGCGAAGATCCGGCTCATTCCCACGCGAAAGATGGCCTCCGAATCGGCGAGGATGATTCGCAGCGGAGGCAGGCCAGCTCGCGCAGACACGTCCGCGGGCGCCTCACGCGTCGCATGCGTGCCCTTCGCCTTGGAGCGCCCGCGCTGGTTTCCGCCCTTAGAGCCGTTTGAAGTGGTAACCATCGATCACTACCGCAATAGTCTGTCCTGAGACTTCTTCCCTGCAACGCACCACCCGCCCGACGCACATCACACTCACGACATGACGGCCACCGGACACTTCCGACGGCATTTCAATTGCGAACTCGACATGCGAACCCACTTCAATCGGGTTGTCGATTGCGAACGAAATGCCGCCAGCGGATATATCGGTGGTCTCGGCGCGGTACTCTCCGGCCGCAGTTTTCAGCGTAACTCGAAGGTGAAGCGGGAACCGGATCGAGTTGCGCAAGTCAGACTGGCGAGTGGCGAACATGGCGGTGACCCAAACAGGATACTCCGGTGGCGCTCCAGCCGCTTGTTACCAAAGTAACCTAACGGCACTGGTTACCTTGCTAATTCCGGGTATCGAATTCGGAAATTACGAACGTTGGGTCAAAGGAATGCCCGAAGATTTTGATCACCCGATAGGAACCGGGGCTCAATCTTCCGCCGGATCTCGAACTGTGCGCGGAACGGATTGTACCGTTAGAACTTCGTAGTTTCCGTGAAGTTGAAGGCTCGAACCTTCATTGCTGGGACGACCATGTCCATCGACTCCTCGCCGCTGGCCCGCACCGGCAAGCCCATGGCCTCCACGTTCTGCAGCATGTGAATCAGGCTTTCATTGAAGCGAAAGTTGCGGATACCGCACTGGAGTCTTCCATCCTCAACCAGAAATGTCCCATCGCGGGTCATTCCGGTGAGGATCTTCTCGTAGGGGTCAACCTCCCGGATGTACCACAGGCGAGTCACCAGGATTCCTCGCTCAGTAGAGGCGATCATCTGATCGACGGTTTGAGCGCGACCTGGCTCAGCACCGCTGAACACGATATTCATTGGCGCCTCGCCCATCTCGTTCGGCAATGCGAAGCCGTGCCCGGTCGGAGTAACCGGTCCCACCCAACTGGCCATCTCGGACTCTTGCATTCGACGCGCGTTGGAGCGCGCGAAAGTAACTTCCTTCACGATGCCATTGTCGATCAGCTTGATGCGGTGCCGCTTCATCCCTTCGCCGTCAAAAGGGACACCCGTCTGCAAAGGATGATACACATCGTCCCAAACGGTGATGTTCTCGCCAAAAAGCTGTTTTCCGATACGATCGTTCAAAAACGAGCGCTGCTCCAGCAGGGCTGCGCCGCCGAAGTCCCAGAACATGAAGCCGACGGCATCGAGCACGGCAGCAGGCTCCAGGATCACGGTGTACTTGCCGGGCGGAAGGTCGCGCGGATTCTCCGACGCGACGGCTTTCTGGGCGGCGATTTCGGCCATCCGGGCGGGATTCAGTTGTGCCGCGTCGGGCGAGTTCGCCTTCTGCCAGCCTGACGAGGTGTCACCCAGCATGGTGACCGAAACCTCCGCCAGCGTCTGCTCGTGCCAGTCGGTTACGCCGCGGGAATTGAAAACGCCCTCAACGAGTTCCGCGGTAGAAAAAATGCCCGCCGTAGTCAGACCGTTTCCAGTGGCGACGTTGACCATCCTGGCTACGGCATTGGCACGGCCATCCGGCGTGATACGCGCGGTGCTTTCAAAGTAGCGCTGCACGGTTGTAGCGCCCGACTCTGCCGCGTTCTGCTTCACTTCCTCCGGCGAGGGCATCGGCAGCAAGTCGGCATCAGGTTGCTGCACCCTGGCCAGCGCCTCGGCAGATTGCACCACACGCCGCAGGCTGTCGTCATTAGCCTTGTTGGTAGTAGCGCGGGCGGTTCGGCCGCCGAAGGAAACCCGAACCGAAATCTGGTGACTCTCTTCAGCAACGTTCTGGTGAATCGTATTGTTGGCGAAGCGCGTGAGCGCGCTGCGGCTGCCTGAGATAAGCAACTCAATCTCGTCCGCGATCGAGTGCTTGCGGAGTTTGTCGAAGATGTCGGCGGCCTGGTCGCGTGTGAGCATCGCTTAGAAGCGGAGAGTCCGTCTGCGCGTCGTTATCGCTATCACTATATATGTCCCTCATGCCCGCCGCGAAACTCCAGGGAACGGGGGATTCGACAGTCCAACTTATCGGGCCGTTGGGAAGCGCCTTTTCAGTGCTTTCTGATATCTTTGCTGATTCAGTCCAATCGAGGCCGCTGAATGTCCATTACGCCACCGCTGGTCGATGCCCGCCCTCAGCCCAGCAAAATGTACCGCTGGCAGGTGCTGGTTTTTGTCAGCGTGGCCATGTTCGGCAACTATTACATTTACGACAGCATTAACCCGTTGGAGCGGATATTTCTCCAGCAGTTGAATTTCTCTGCTTCCATGTTCGGCTGGTTGAATGCCAGCTACAGCGTGGCGGCGGTGGCAACGCTGTTGATCGGTGGCATCCTCATTGATCGCTTCGGCATCAAGAAATCCCTCCTATTCTTTTCCGTTCTCATTCTCTTGGGCGCTTTGCTGACGTCGCTGAGTGGCAACTTCTATCTAATGGTGGCCGGCCGTGCCGTCGTTGGACTCGGCGCTGAATCGCAGATCGTAGCCGTTACCACTGCCCTGGCGCGATGGTTCAAGGGCAAGGAACTGAGCTTCGCTTTCGGCATCAATCTCACGATTGCCCGCATAGCGTCCATCGCAGCCGACAACTCGCCGACCTGGGCCAAGTTCGCGTTCTTCCCCAACGGAGTCAATGCCCAGCCGAGCTGGCATCGCCCGCTGGTACTCGCCGTGGTTGTCGGCTCGACGGCCGTGATCGGAGCCCTGGTTTACTGGGCGCAGGAAACCTATGCCGAGACCCGCTACCACCTCGGAAAGTCGAGCGAGCCGGACAAGTTGAGCTTCCGCGAAGGACTGAAATTCAATCCTTCGTATTGGTACGTGGTGGCACTGTGTTTCACGTTCTACTCCGGAATTTTTCCATTCCGTACGTTTGCCATCGATCTCTTTACCAGCAAATTCCTCTCCCAGATGGGTGCGGCTGCCAGCTCGACGGCTGCCTTCGCTTCGGCCCAGCAACAGGCGGGCTGGCTGAACAGTCTGCTTCCGTTTTCTGCCATGATCGCGACGCCGCTCTTCGGCCTGCTGGCCGACCGCATCGGCAAGCGCGCCACCCTCATGGTCGTTGGATCGTTCCTGATGATGCCGGTTTACCTCATGATCGCCTACAGCCGCATCTCCCTGCTGGTACCGGTGTCGCTGATGGGGATTGCTTTCTCCCTAATTCCGGCCGTGATGTGGCCTTCCGTTGCCTATATCGTGGATGAGAGGCGGCTTGGCACCGCCTACGCGCTGATGAGCTTGTTGCAGCAGATCGGTTTCTTCATCTTCAACCTCGCTATCGGAAAGGCTAACGACATAAGCCACGCTGGGCCTACCAATTTCCACGGTTATGCGCTGGGAATGTGGATCTTCTCGATTCTGGGCTTTCTGGCATTGCTCTTCGCGCTCTTGTTGCGTCAGAGGGAGACGGGCCCCGACGCCCACGGACTGGAGACCATCACCACACATTCGCAGGCGTAGTCTGGTAGAGCGAGCCTTCAGAGCTGCTCCCTGCGCCCGCTCGCGCCCCTTCCCACTCTCGTGGGATTCATTCCACTACGGTTGGCGAGAGTACAATCAGTACATAGGAAGATGGCTGAAATCATGATTACAAATGTGACTGCGTCCAACCTTGGCGGGGACGTGAAGCTGCCCATCTACATGGACAACCACGCCACCACGCCCACCGATCCACGGGTGTTGCAGGAAATGTTGCCTTACTTCTGCGAGAAGTTTGGTAACGCTGCCAGCCGCAATCACGAGTTCGGCTGGGTAGCTGAACAGGCAGTCGAGCAGGCGCGCCAGCAGATCGCGAAGCTGATTGGCGCAACTTCTAAGGAGATTATCTTCACCTCGGGCGCTACCGAGAGCGACAACCTTGCCATCAAGGGCGTCGCCGAGATGTACAAGGAAAAGGGCAATCACATCATCACCCAGACGACCGAGCACAAGGCCGTGCTCGACAGTTGTAAGCGCCTGGAAAAATGTGGCTTCCGCGTCACGTATCTCCCTGTGCAGAAGGACGGCCGCATCGATCTCGACGACTTGAAGCGCGCCATGGACGACAAGACCATCCTGGTTACCATCATGGCCGCGAACAACGAGATCGGAGTGCTTCAGCCCATTCGCGAGATTGGCGCTCTGTGCCACGAACGCGGCGTGCTGTTCCACACCGACGCGGTGCAGGC
>PLBD01000324.1 GCA_003135315.1 Acidobacteriaceae bacterium
CGCGTAATCCGTAATGCCGATGACGCCGGTACTGCCGTCAATTTTTAGCCACTCGTGTTCCTTGGTGTACTTGTAATCCGCGGGATAAGCCATATTGATTTCGCTCCTCGTAGCTTTGAAGGGGCACGCCTTCAGGCGTGCCGTCGCAGCCTCTTTATAAAGTTGTCATCCCGAGCGGAGCCCCGCCTGTTCGTAGAACAGAAGGGGCGCAGTCGAGGGACCTGCTTTCCGCACGATTGAAGCCTACCCCTCAAAAATCCTATCGTCCCTGAAGGGACGGATCACACTTATCGGTACGTTACCCAGCGCTTCCGCGCTGGGCTAATTACTTTCGCCCTTCGGGCTCTGCTACGACTGCTTCTTCGGTCGCTTGTAAAACGGCGTCGGCACAACCTTGCATTTGACCGGAGTAGTCCTGCACTGGACGCACACTTCGTGCCCTATCTCCGATTGCTCGATGGGCACATACGCCAGCGCGATGTTCCTCTTCAGGAACGGAGCATACGATCCGCTGGTCACGTATCCGATTTCCTTGCCGTCCAGATCGAACACCTTATATCCATCGCGCGGGATGCCGCGATCCACCGACTCCAGCCCCACCAGCGTTCGCTTGATGCCCTCCGCCTTGGCGAGGTCCAGCGCGGCACGGCCAATGAAGTCGCCCTTCTCCATCTTCAGGAAGCGCTCCAGCCCAGCTTCCCAAACATTGATCGCCTCCGAGATCTCATGCCCGTAGAGCGGCAGCTTGCCTTCCAGCCTTAGAGTGTTGCGCGCGCCCAGCCCGCACGGCACGATGCCGAATTCCTTGCCCGCTTCCAGCACCGCGTTCCACACCATCGCACTGGTCTTCTCGTCGGTTGGGACGTAGATTTCGAAGCCGTCCTCTGCCGTATATCCGGTGCGCGCAATCAGAATGTTTTTCAGCCCGCACACCGTTCCGTGCGTGAACCAGTAGAACTTCACCTGCGACAGGTCCGCGTCCGTCAGCTTCTGCAGCGTATCGACGCCCTTCGGTCCCTGGATCGCAATCTGCGTGTAGTTGTCGCTCAGGTTCTCCACTTTGCAATCGAACTGGCGCGTATTGGCGGTGACCCAGTTGACGTCCTTCTCGCGCGTGCCGGCATTGATCACCAGCATGTAGTCTTCCTCGCCCATGCGGTGCACGATCACGTCATCGACGAACGTTCCCTCGGGATACAGCATCGCCGAGTAGCGGCACTGGCCGATCGCCATGCCCGCGGCGTCGTTCATGGTGATGTGCTGCACGGCTTCGAGAGCCTGCGGACCGGAGATGCGGATGTCGCCCATGTGGCTCACGTCGAAGACGCCGACGCCGGTGCGGACCGCCAGGTGCTCCTTCATCAATCCGCCGACGGAGGGATATTCCACCGGCATGTCCCAGCCGTTGAAATCGACCATTTTGGCGCCCAACTGGCGATGGACGGCATTCAAGGCAGTTTTGCGAACCGGAGCGGCAACCTGGGTCTCGGAGGACAAGTGGGAATCCTTCAGCGCACAGAACGCGCGGTCAAGGTTGGTGTAACTCAGTACGGTATCACGCGCGATTTTCGCCGGTCAACGTAGGCGCAACCGGGCCGACGGCACGCCAGAATCGGTCAAGTCCCCAGCCCTTGCAGTAGGCAATTTGATTTCCTCCCACCCTCCACTGTCCAGCTTTTTGACAGTTACGAAAGTACAGTCGCCTTCCATTCTGGCATTGCCCTTTCGTGTTCTCCAAAACCGCCACTAGTCACAGACCACATCCCGCCACTTTTTTCAAGATAAGAAGCAGCTACTGCTAGCAGGACGGCCCAAATGCGAACCCTTTCCGGTTTGGTGCTTTTGGCTCGTTATTATTTTGCCCGGCGCTGGCTCTACGTTGCCCTGGTCGCACTCGTCCTCATCCTGGCAAGGGCTTCGCTGGCGCAGGACGGTTCCACCTCGCTGCAAGGCATCATCGAGGACGCCAGCGGCGCCCGCATCGCCTCGGCCGCCATCGCTGTTACCGATCCCTCGCGCGGCTTCCGCATGCAAGCGGTGACCGACGCGCAGGGGATGTTCAATTTCGGCATGCTTCCTCCCGGCGGCTATGACGTCACCGCTTCCGCTCCCGGAATGGCGACGAAAACTAGCCGCGGCGTGGAACTCCTCGTCGGCGGCGTCTCCGTGGTACACCTGCGGCTAGCGCCCGCGGCGCTCACGCAGAACGTCACGGTCAGCGCATCCCCGATTGCCCTCGACACCCAGAGCGGCGAGATTTCCAACGTGGTGACCCAGTCGGCCATCGCCGGCCTGCCGCTGAATGGACGCCGCTTCACCGATCTCGCTTTGCTCTCCTCGGACGTCATCCAGGACCCGCGCGGTCTCACCTCCGATTCCAATGGCGACCTGTCAGTGGGAGGAATTCGCGGTTTTCAGAACAGCTTCCTGGTCGATGGCGCCGACGATAACAACTCTTTCTTCGCCCAGGCGCGGGGCGGCTATCGCGCGCCCTATCAGTTCAGCAATGAGGTCATCCAGGAGTTCCGCGTCTCGCAGAACTCCTACAGCGCGGAACTGGGCCGCTCCGGCGGCGCGGTGTTCAACGTCGCCACGAAGTCGGGCACCAACACCTGGCACGGCACCGGCTTTTACTATCGGCGCGACCGCGTCTTCGACGCGCAGCAACCTTACGCTTCCAGCCAGCCGAATGACCGCCAGCAGCAGTTTGGCGGCACGGTTGGCGGCCCGATACGCAAAGACCGCATCTTCTTTTATGCCGGCTTCGATCAGCACCTGCTGACCGTGCCCTCGGTGGTGCAGTTCGCCAACGGCGCCAGCACCATCGTTCCCCAACCCACCGACTACGACTACACCGACAAGGCCCTGGTGTTCGCCGCCGCGCAGAAGTTGAACAACATGGGCGGCAGCTATCCCACCACCATGCAGGGCGACGCCGGATTCGCCAAGGTGGACTTCAACCTCTCGCCCAAACAACTGGCGTTCCTCCGCGTCAGCACATCACGGCTTACCGGCGTCAACAATGTGTTCTTCGATCCCTCCAGTCCCATCACCGGCTATGCCGCAACTGCCAATGGGACCGAGGACGTCCAGACCGAGAGCGTAGCTGCTTCCCTGATGAGCTCCTGGACGAACCGGTTTGCCACCAATCTGCGCTTGCAGTTCTCCCACGACACGCAGGATTCCCTGGCCAACTCCGACCAGCCGTGGACCAAGATCTACGACATCATGAACGGCTTCGGTAATCCCAGCACGCTTCCCCGTAACACCCGCGAAAACAAATTGCACATCGCCGAGACCCTCAGCTATGACACGGGCCGGGTGCAATGGAAGTTCGGCGGCGATTTCATCCAGGCCTGGATCTACAACTACTATCCCTATCTTTTCAACGGAGAATATTACTTCGACGACGTCAAGGTGAATCCGTGGACCTACACTCCCATGGAACACGGCGAACCGCTGTCGCCGCTTCGCGCCTTTGCTCACGACGTTCCGCGTTACTACATGCAGGATTTCGGCGATGCCGTTTCCCATCCTGACTCGCGCATGTATGCGGCTTTCATGCAGGACACCATACGCGTGACTCGGAACTTCACGCTGAACGCCGGAATTCGCTATGACCTGCAGACTTTCGAGCCCGGCCCGCTCGTAAGCAATCCCCTGTATCCAGCGTCCGGCAAAGTCCCCACCGACATGAACAACTTCGCGCCGAGGATCGGCTTCGCCTACCAGTTCGGCGAGAAGCACCCCACGGTCATGCGCGGTGGCGGCGGTCTGTTTTACATGCCGATCCCTGCGATGTATGCGGCGCAGGTCGCCACCGACAACGGCATCCAGCAAGGCTCGATCTTCCTTAACCTGATGGTCCCGGCGCAAGCGGCCTTGTTTCCCAGTTATCCCACGCCGCTGGTGAACTGTCCTCCCGGAACATTGGTTTGCAATCTACCGAAGTCTCTGGCCGGACTGGTGACGACCGACATTTCCGCCTTTGCCCCCAACTTCCAGACGCCTTACACCGAGCAGGCGAACCTGACCGTGCAGCACCAGTTCGGCAACAACATTACCGCGACCGTGAGCTATGCCTACGTGCGCGGGGTGCATGAAATCCGCTCGCTGGATGTCAACCTTCCCAAGCCGACCGTGGTGGACTATCCCGTCTACAACGACACTGGCTCCGTCTACCTCGGCACCTACGCTGTCGATTCGTTCACCACCTGGCAAACCACACCATCGGTCACTTGTC
>PLBD01000559.1 GCA_003135315.1 Acidobacteriaceae bacterium
TGATACTACCAACCCCTGCCGCGGCGGCTCGGGCGACACCGGATGTTGCTCTCATCTTCAGGCCGGTTGCCTGGTCGCCCTGCAGCACAACCCGGATGGTCTGCAAGAGAATCTTCATGTCGAGCAGCAACGAGTAGTTATAGATGTAAAGAAGGTCGAAGTGCAGCTTGCTTTCGACCGTAGTGCCGTACCGGCCCATGACCTGAGCAAGCCCGGTGATGCCGGGCTTCACGGCATGACGCAATCCATAGGCCGGCAGCTTCTTCTCGAACCGGTGCACGAAGTAGGGCCGCTCCGGACGGGGTCCGACAAGGCTCATTTCCCCCTTGAGCACATTCAATAACTGCGGCAATTCGTCAATCCTGAGAGCGCGCAGAAGACGGCCGATTTCCGTAATCCGAGGGTCGTGTTCGGAAGCCAGCACCGGGCCGCTGTGCTTCTCGGCGTCCACGCCCATGGTGCGAAACTTCAGAACGCGGAATGGCGCGCCCCCTCGTCCGATTCGCTCCTGCCGATAAAAAACAGGCCCACGGGACGTCGCGCGAATCACGATGGACACGATCAGAAGGATGGGGCTGCTCAACAGCAACAGAGCCGACGACGCCACCNNCCAGATCCAGTGTCCGTTTCAGCAACTCCTCAGCGGGATTTAAGCGGTGGGGCTGGATCCCGAGGATCAGAAGGTCGTCAACCTCGCGGGCCTCCGCGCCAAACAGGGTCAGCTCGGAAAGATTGGGAACGGCCAGCACTTCTTTCTTGCATCGGAAACAATGCAGAATAATGTCTTCCTTCTGCTCCAGACTCTGGCTCAATACAACGGTCTCGGCATCGTCCAACTCTGAGTACGGAGGCCGCAAGTCGCGGCGCAGCAGGTATCCCTGCATGCGATAGAGCCCTACGTCGTGTTCCTCGAACTTCTCCATGACCAGAGAGGCATCATCATCGCGTTCCCCAATTACAATCGTGGGGCGATTGCCGAACCAGCGCCGGTACAACCGCCGCATCTCCACCCGGTAACTGCATAACAATCCCACCTGTATAAAAGCCGCAAGAACCAGGACGCTGCGCGGAAAGGTAAACTGGCGGGCCCAGAATCCCAGGCCCATCGTGGTCAGCAACGTCATCCCCACCGCAATGATGACGGAATACAAAACATGCCTCAGGGAACGCCGCAACCAGTCGCGGTAAAGGTCCAGCAATTGAAAAATTACCAGCGTGGTCAAGGAAACCAGGGCCGACAAGTTCAGGTACGAGGAAACGTCCGCGTGGGGCGTAAGTAAGTGGTTACGGCGCAAGAAAAATGCGATCAGGAACCCCGCGTTGACCAGAACCACGTCGCAGACCATGACGATCGGCTTGTACAGGAGGAATCGGACTGGGCGGCTCATGCTATCTCCGGTGCAGGACGTCGGTGAGCAGACCGGGAGCGCGCGCCGCGGAAGTCACGAGCGCTGCCGGCATGACAAGAACGAATCAAGCCCGTCCAGGAAAATCTTCTACCGCAAAGAACGGCTTGACACATAGTTTATTCCGAGTTCCGCAGCAAAGCTGCTCGCGCCGCCTGCTCCCTGCTGGGAGCTCCAGGGCCCTTGATGACGCGCTTGTCGGAGCTGAAATAGTATTCCAGCACTTTCACCCAATAACGGAGCACCACGGCAATACGAACCAAGGCCTTGGTGACCGCACTCTTGCCGAAATAGTCATAGGCCTCGCTGAACTCGATGAGTGCCCGCCGCTGGTCCCGCAGCGAGGCCAGCGCATTCTGGTTGATACTCTGGCTGCCCAGGTGAATGACTTCCGCGTACGGTGTGTAGTAGACCTTGTATCCCTTCTGTCGCAGCATGTAGTTGTAGGCGAGATCTACCAGAGCAAGGCGGAAGCGCTCGTCCAGCATCCCGGCATTTTCCCAAGTCGAGCGGCGAATGACGTAGGCCGAGGTTCCAATGCTATCCACCGGCTGGGCTTTGGAGTAGTCGAAGTCAGTGTTGTAATAGCGGTTCATCAAACGGCTGCCGGGGAACAGCTTGTGCCAGTTGATCGCCTGCAGAACGAAGACACCGGCGCCGGGAAAGCCTCGCACGCAGTGCTGGATGCTGCCATCGAGATTCAGCAACTTCGGACCGCAAACGGCCGCCTCCGGGTGCTCATCCATGAACTGGACCAGCGCCTTGAAGGCGTTTCCCGTCAGCACCGTGTCACTGTCCAGCAAACAGGCGTAGCGAGCGCGCGACATGCGCATCCCCAGGTTCTGGTTCTTGGCATAAAGCTGGTTGACCTGGTTTCTAACCAGGATTACCTCAGGGAAGCTTTCCGCGACCATCTCGGCGCTGCCGTCGCTCGAATTGTCATCCACGCAAATGATCTCGAAGCTGATCCCCTGGGTGTGCCGGTAAATCGACTGGATACAATTCCGCAACAGCCCGCGCGTGTTGTAGCTGGAGATGATTACCGTGATGTCGAGAAGCGCCTCGGTCATTTCTTGTTCCCTACGGACGATGGTACAACCCTGGCCGGGACACCGAAAACCGTTTGATTGGGCGCAACCGAACTCATCACAACCGAATTGGCACCAACGGTCACATTGTTCCCGATATTGTAGGGTCCCAGGACCTTACAGCCGGCCCCCAAAAACACGTTGTCACCGATTTCGCATCGCAGTGCCTTATCGAAACTCATGTCCGGATAGAGTGCGCCCAACCCGACTCCCTGGAACACCGTGACGTTACTTCCAATCCTCCAGGCGCCGATCACGCACCCCACGGGATGCGCGAAGAAGATTCCCGGACCAATCTCGCACCGTGGCGTCACTTCCAGCCCAAACAGGACCAGGTTCAAGTACGTCAGCATCTTCGGCACGACCGGAATCCCGGCCAGCATCGCTGCCCGGCTCGTCCGGCAGATGACGTTGGGCAGAAACCGGAAATGCAGCGCCCGGCCGAGGAAGCGCGCCAGATTAGGCCGCGTGCTGGTTCGGCCTTCCAATTCGTATTGCCGGGCGAGATCGCTGTACAGCAAGTGTTTTAGCTGCGACATCTCTCACGAAAACCTCGCAGGTCACTTGAGTCGGAAACGAATGCTGTAGCGATATTGTCGCAGATTACTGGCATTGGCGGTATAAGGCCAGCGTCTGCCGGCCGCACTTTTCCCAACTATACTGTTTCTGCACTTCCCTGCCCCGTTCAATGGATTGTTGCCGCGCCGTCTCATCATTGATGGCCCGCAAGAACTCTCGATTGAACGAGCTTTGCTCTCCCGGTTCGAAGTAAAACGGAGCATCATGACAGACTTCCATGATCGCCGGGATGCGACTCGCCAGCACCGGACAGCCCAGCGACATCGCTTCCAGCGGAGGAAAGCCGAAGCCCTCGTTGAAAGAGGGGTACACAAATAGCTTCGCTCCCGCATAGGCCTCAGCGAGCAGTTCGTCGGAGACGGCCGGCAGGCTGATGACGGAATCCGTGATTCCCAGGCTGGCAATGCGTTTCTTTTCGCTGGCCGTCAGCGGTTTGCCGCCCAGCAGCAACAAATCAAACGACCCATCCAGCCCGGTATCGTGGAAGGCCTGCAACAGGCCGTCGAAATTCTTGAAGGCTTCTCTCATGCCGACATACAGGATGTACTCGCGCCGCAATTGACGCCGCAGGCTGGCCGCGGCCGCGGCGCTGCGCGATGCCGCGGCGCTTCGTCCGGGCGATCCGGCGGTTCAAGCGGACCTCGGAGCCGCGCGGCTCGCCGCCGGCGATTTTGATGGGGCGGCGCAGGCATTGGAGCGCGCGCTCGCGCTGGATGCGTGCATGGCGGACGCCGAGGCCAATTTGGGAGAGGCGCTGCGGCACATGAACCGGCTCGACCCCGCCGCGGCGGCCTTCGAGCGCGCCATCGCCATCAATCCGCAATGCGCGGAAGCCGAGCTTGGCCTCGGCAGAACGCTCGCCGCGATCGGCGGAGCAGCGGACGCGGCCCCGCGGTTGCTGCGGGCGGTGCGAACGAAGCCCGATGCCGTGCACGTCATCCTTGCAGCCGCGACCACGCTCGAACAGATCGGTTGCCAAAGTGACGCCCTGCGGGTACTGAACGACTTCACGAGTGCCCATGCGCCTGACCCGGCCGTTTTCGAGGCCAAGGGCCGGCTGTTGCTCGGAATTGGCCACTATGAGGCTGCACTTGGCAATTTCAATCTGGCACTGTCGCTTGATCAAAGCCGCCCCGACTCGCTTCTGGGCCGAGGCAGCGCTTTGGAGTCATTAGGCCGATATCCCGAGGCCATTGCCAGCATGGAAAGGGCACTGACGTTTAATCCCGGACACGGCGAGGCGATTGCCTCGCTTGCGAGCTGCTCGGTGCGCGTGTGTGATTGGGGTCGGCTCGATGCGGACATGGCGCGCCTGCGCGAGATGCCCAACGGCATCGACTTTCTGCATCCGTTCCTTTTGCTTGCCACGGGACTATCGCCCGAGGAGCAGTCGCAGTCGCTGCGACGGCGCGGGCAGCTCGCGGGCGAAGCGAGACGACCGGCCCCCGCCATACAGCGCAACTCCGACCGCCTCAAGGTCGCGTACGTGTCCCCGGATTTTCGCAATCACCCGGTGGCAGTGGCGCTCGCCGGCGTCATCGACCGCCACGATCGGCGCCGGTTCACGCCGATCGCGGTATCCCTCACGGCCCCGGCCACGAGCGGCATCGGTGTGCGGCTGCAGTCTTCGTTCGATCAGTTCATCGACGCATCCTCGATGAGCGACCTCGAGCTGGCGGACCTGCTGAGAGAAGCGCAGGTCGACGTGGCGATCGATCTCGCCGGACACACGGTCGGTGCGAGACCGGGCATCTTCGCGCAGCGAATCAGCGCCATGCAAGTGAACTATCTGGGATTTCCGGCATCGAGCGGGCTGCGCTACATGGATTGCATCATCGTGGATGACGTCATCGTTCCCGAGTCGCACGAGGTCTACTACACCGAACGCGTGCTGCGAATGCCCCATAGCTACTTGCCGTTCGATTCCGGCCGGAACAGCCCCGCCGCCGCCAGCCGCCGCGATGCAGGGCTGCCCTCGAATGCGTTCGTGTTTTGCGCCTTCAACAATAGTTACAAGATCACGCGCGGCACCTTCGATGCCTGGCTCGCGCTGCTTCGACAGGTGCCGGACAGCGTTCTGTGGATGCGCAGCATGGGCGATTGCGTGGAGACGAATCTGCGCACGGCGGCTATCGCCGGCGGAATTTGCGCGGATCGGCTGATATTCGCCCCGTACCTGGAAGATATCGAGGCGCACATGGCCCGCTTGCGCCTCGCCGACGTGTTCCTCGACAGCCTCGCGTACAACGCTCACACCAGCGCATCCGAGGCATTGTGGGCCGGCGTCCCGGTCATCACCTGCATGGGATCGACGTTCGCGGGACGTGTCGGGGCGAGTCTTCTGACGGCGGTGGGCATTCCGGAGCTGGTTGCCGCGGACGTTGAGGGTTACCTGAAGCTTGCGCTCGAGCTGACGCAGTCGCCGTCGGCTTTGCACGACTTGCGCATCCGGCTCGATGAGAGCCGGACAACGGCTCCGCTGTTCGACACCGCCGGCTACACGCACGACCTCGAGCAGCTGTTGGCTGACGCTCATCGCGCCGCAGCGACCTGAGCCGTGATCTCGCATGACCTGCGCTGCATCCTCGTGCACGTACAAAAAACGGGCGGCATGTCGATCCGCCAGGCGCTCAACATGCAGCAATGGGATCCGCACCAGCATCGATTCGCCTCGGAATTGCAGCTCCTGTACGGGCCCGAACTGTGGCAGCGCTATTTCAAGTTCGGCTTCGTCAGAAATCCGTGGGACCGGCTCGTGTCCTGGTGGGAGATGATCCGCCGCAATGTGGCCGAGGGCCGGCCGATGAACGGATTCCAGCGCTACGTCCTCGGCAACGCGGCGACCTTCGAGGATTTCATTCGCAACTGCGGCGACGAGTACCGCGACCGCGACGGATCGAAGTGGATCTATCGGAACCAAGTGGAATATCTCACGGATTCCGACGGTACCCTGCTGGTCGATTTCGTCGGCCGATTCGAGAATCTGCCGGCCGATTTCGGATTCGTGGCGGCCCGACTCGGGCTGAAATCCACCCTCATTCCGCACGTAAATCGTTCGACCCGGCGCCTTTATGCGGAGTATTACAGCGACGAGCTGCGCGCTATCGTGGCACACCGCTATGCA
>PLBD01000260.1 GCA_003135315.1 Acidobacteriaceae bacterium
ATTCCTGATGTGCAGGTTCTGACTTCTGGGATTTCGGTGAGCAAGGCATGACCGACTGGAAAACCACAACGTTGGGTAAGACAGGCTGGAAAGTGGGCCGCCTCGGTCTGGCATCCAGTTATGGTGCAGACGAGCGTTGCGTGCAGATGGCATTTGAGCGGGGCGTCAATTATCTGTATTGGGGCTCGATGCGTACTGCCAAGTTCGGTGCCAACTGTGATATTCTGACCTTACCAAAATCCATACAAACTCCGCCCTCAACGCTCCGAACCGTTTGGGGCATTTTTCGTGCTGGGACTTCAAACCAGGTTGACCATTTCCAAGGATGCTTACCGACCGACCTCCAAGCACAGCTGCGTTACGGGCAAGGTTTCTCGAGAGCGACCAACTCAGAACGTTGGACATCCCCAATGACGAGCGATTGCAAGCCCCAGCGAAGTCAATCGCTTCCGCCATGCAGGGCGGCACGGCCTCGTCCGTTCGACAAGCATGTGCAAGGTTTCTATCGGTTGCATCTGGTTTCTACCAAGTTCGCCCGCCAGGGATCCGAGTGCTTGCAGCCCGCCCGTTGCGAGTTCGCGAAGGCGGCTCGGCGATCGAGTTGTTTGGGGATTACCATCCCGAAACGATGCTCATCCGTCTCTGGATGCGAACCGCCATTCGGAAACAAGTCACCTCGTTCGGCACGTTCCTCAGCACCCTCTGCCACGAGTTTTGCCATCACCTCGACTGCCAGCGTTTCGGGTGGCGCGAGTCGTGGCACACACGCGGCTTTTACCAGCGTACTGCTGCGCTCTACCACCACGCACGCGGCACTCGGGTGAAGCGCCTGTTCTGGGTGCGAGCGCCTGGCGAGCGTTGGCGGATCGACTGGCCCCGAACCAATCGTGGAGGGTGACTTCGCGACGAAATGTCGGGCACCCAGATGCGCAGAGGGATATGCCGATGTGGGGTTGTATCAAACGTGGAACACACTTCCTTTTTGCTTTCGACTGGCGACATCAGACGACAGGTTGTGTTTCGCGGTCAATGAGCACACAATTCGTAATGGCTGGGACAAAATGGAAGCACCGGATTGATGTTTTGATCGGATCGCTGTTTAGTACCAAGCCAGAAGGAGAGGGATTATGGCCAAGAAAGCTGAGGCTGCCAACAGCGTCTACAAACTGGTGGAGGTAATCGGCACCAGTACGCAGTCGTGGGAGGATGCGGCAAAGAACGCGGTGGAGACCGCCGCAGGTACGCTGCAGGATCTGCGAATTGCCGAAGTTGTGAAGATGGACATGAAGGTCGAGGGCGGCAAGGTTCAGGAGTACCGCACGCGCGTGTTGCTGTCTTTCAAATACAAAGGCTGAGAGCTCGGCCAGGCATACCCTTTAACGGGCGCTCGTATTCTTGCCGATCCACCCAGGCTGGAAAGGCGCTGGCTCTACCTGACTCCCGTCGTTCTGGCGGCCTCTGTCTACGTCTCCGACTTCGAGGTTCCCGGATTTCTCTTCAAGTCCGCGAGGTCACTGTTGCGACCTAATGCTTGTTTGTTGGCTACCAGGTCATCAAAGGCGATGAAGTGCACCGGGATGCCGAAAAAAGTGCTTGCAACCCTCTGTCTCCACGCCGCGGAAAACCTGACGCCCGTGATCTCGGTGAGAATGTCGATGCGCACCGGAGCAATTCCGATCTGATAGACCACTTGCTTGTCGGTGAATGTTTCGGCGGTTACCTTATCGTGGTCAAGGGGAGCACCGAACTTCTTGAGGGCTTCGACAACGCGGAGAGAGTTTTGCCTTGAATTGTGCACCCACACGTCGAGATCTTTCGTATAACGCGGCTCGCTGTACTTCATGACTGCGAATCCGCCTACAATCAGGTACTCGACCTCAAATTCGTTTAAGAGTTGTAGCAGTTCTTTGTAGTGTGGGTTTTCTGCCATTTCTGACTTCCTCAGCTAGTTCCACCAGTTCCCAGGCGGCCGCAAAGATGGCTTCATCCCCCTGCTCCTGCCAGAATTCGATATCAAATGACCTATCGGGGAACCCGCCCTCCACCAGTCGTGTTTTCCACGCCAAATTTTGAGGATTACTCATGTTTCCTTCGCAGAATCGGTCTTTAAGATTATCAGGATATCAGGATCGAACGGCCAACTCTGTTCCTTCCTTCGGACGCGCAGGAGACGCCGGGTTCTTCCGCGCCTTCCGCTCTGACCGCTTTTTCAGCGCCGCGCTGTAACCTTGGCTGCCGGGTAGCCTGTCGGGTGGCTTCGTCGGAGAAGGAACCTGCATGCGTGAGGAAGGGGAGAGGGCAGAGCGATTGCCATTCCAACGCGCTCGGCTATTATGACAGCAAGCGGGCGCGTCCACCCTGTGATCGCAGTATCGAGACCGCTTTCGAGTCAAAGGACACAAACTCTTCTGCGCCTAGCCAGTCCCCTTCGTAAGCGATTACACCATCAGCAAAATCTCCGCCCGCATCCAGTACGGATAGGCCTGCCTCTATGGCTGGCCGGTTCACAACGACATTAGCGCTTTTGATCAGCCGACGAACTGCATCGGAGATCTCAGGAGCAGATATCTTATAGCCCCGACGCAGCACCCAGACAAACTCACAAAATACCGGAACAGGAACAGCAACCAACTCGGACTGCTGCAAGAGCTTCGCCGCCTGCCGGGCCTGATCCGGGTCGTCTTGGACAGCAGCTCTGAGCAGTACGTTTGTGTCGGCAGTGATTTTCATTTTGTCCTTGCCCACCCCCGGTTCGCGATCTCGTTTATCTGGTCGATCGTGAGGCTGGGCCCTCTCTTTTGTGACAGGCAGCCGATGAAATCGGCAATCCTGCCGTCCTGTCCCGCGGCTCTCACAACGATACGGCCATCGGGCAGTTTGTCCGCCTCCACTTTCTCTCCGGGACTGACGCCAAGGTGGTTCAACAACTCCTGCCTCAGTGTGACCTGGCCTTTTGCGGTAATCGTGAGCCTCGTCATGAAAATGGTTCCTTCCAAGCACTATCTATAATCATTGTAAGGCATAACTGCC
>PLBD01000532.1 GCA_003135315.1 Acidobacteriaceae bacterium
CAGTTCCTCAACGGCTGGTACGGCGACGACGCCTACTTCAACAATCCTCCCGACTACCTGGCCAACTGCACCGACGGCTGGCGCTACAACCATATCCGCACGGTGCTGGCCACCGGCGAGTGGGACATGTGCTGGAACGACAACGAGCGCATGGCCGGCATCATGCGCGCGCGCGGCATTCGCCATGAACTGTACGTCTGGGGCGACCGCAGCTATCACGACTGGCCGTGGTGGCGCCCGATGGCGCGCGCGTATCTGGGATAGGAAATTGTGGTTGTTATGTTTTGAAGGGGCACGGCTTCNNAGAGTCTGCGTGAGAACTAAGTCTTATATTTGGCCGTGGAGTACGACTCACGAAAGAAGAACCCCGAAGGGGTGGAAGCGCAGTTAGCCCAGGACGGAGCGAAACCGGGCCCTCGATTCGCGCCTCTATTGCGCGAATTGGGGTGGGAAGCGGAGTCCTGGGTAAAGTGGGGAAAAATGCCGAGCCCCTCGGGGCGACACAGTTCTCACGCAGACACTGAGGGCTTTTCCCTCGGCGGCTAAAGCCGGATTCCCTGGATGCGTCTATCGGCACGCCTGAAGGCGTGCCCCTTCAAAGCGGAGCTCCGCCTCCGCGCTGATAGAGCTTACGCCCGCAAAGTTGTATCGCTTGGCGGCATAAATCGCCAATGTACCGGCCGTTGCGAGTAAAATGGCAGCATCGTAGGGGATGGCCGCTGTTTCCGGAATAGTCTGGCCGTGAGCCGTTACAGGTACTGATTCTTCATGCCGTTAATCGGAAGTTTTACACTGCTGCTGGCGCTGGCCTTCGCAGCCTATTCATTCGTTGGCGGAGCGCTTGGCTTGTACCGCAAGGACGACCGCCTGGGCGAGACTGCGCGTCGCGCCGGCATCGCCTCGTGGGCAGCCGTAACCATTGCCGGGCTGGCGCTGGTGATGGCCGCGCTGGGCAACGACTTCTCCGTCGCCTACATCCTGCACCATAGCAATCGCGACCTGCCCATCGCCTACAAGTTCGCTGCGCTCTGGTCGGGCCAGGAGGGCTCGCTGCTCTTCTGGGCATGGCTGCTCTCAAGCTATGCGCTGGTGCTGCGCCTGCGCTACAAAGTCGATCCGCAGCTGTTTGCCTACGCCTCGGCCATCATCGCCGCGGTGCAGGTGTTCTTCCTGCTGCTGATCAACTTCGCCGCCAATCCCTTCGGCCTGGTCAGCGGAACAATTCCCGCCGACGGCAACGGCCTGAACCCGCTCCTGCAATATCCCGAAATGGTGATCCATCCGCCGATGCTCTATCTCGGCTACGTCGGCGTCACCATTCCGTTCGCCTTCGCCCTGGGCGCGCTGATCATGAAGTATCCCGGCGAGAAGTGGATCCACATCACGCGCCGCTGGACCATGGTGGCGTGGCTATTCCTGACCTTCGGCATTTTCCTGGGCATGCACTGGGCCTACGAAGTGCTGGGCTGGGGCGGTTACTGGGGATGGGATCCGGTCGAGAACGCGTCGCTGCTGCCGTGGCTCACCATGACCGCGTTTCTGCATTCCGTCATGATGCAGGAGAAGCGCGGCATGATGAAGATGTGGAACATGTGGCTCATCTTCACCACATTTCTGCTGGCCATCTTCGGAACGTTCCTGACGCGCAGCGGCGTGGTCAGCTCGGTGCACGCCTTCGCGCAATCGAGCATCGGCACCTGGTTCGTCTGGTTCCTGGCGATCATCTTCTCCACCTGCGTCTTCTTCTTCGTGCGCAATCGCGAGACGCTGAAGAGCGAGCACCGCCTGGAATCGCTGGTCTCGCGCGAGTCGAGCTTCCTGTTCAATAACGTCGTGCTGCTGGTCTCGTGCTTCGCGGTGCTATGGGGCACGCTGTTCCCGGTGCTGTCGGAGGCGGTCACGGGATCGAAGGTCACCGTCGGACCGCCGTTCTTCAACCGCGTTAATGTGCCCATCGGGATCTTTCTGGTGTTTCTGACCGGAGTCGGCCCGCTGCTGGCCTGGCGCCAGACTTCGATGGACCGGGTGAAGCGCAACTTCATCTGGCCGACGGCAATTGCGGTTATCACGGCGGTTGTGCTGCTCATCGGCGGCATGAGGCCGTGGGAAGATTCAGCTTACTTCTACTCGCTGATCGCGATTTCCTTGTCGATGTTTGTCATCGCAACAGTCACCGGCGAGTTCTGGCGCGGAGGGCGCGTCATCGCTCGGCAAACCGGCGTTAACATCTTCCAGGGCATGGTGGTCATTACGCGCCGCAACACCCGCCGTTATGGCGGATATCTGATCCACATCGGCGTAGTGTTCATCATCATCGGCTTCGCCGGCCTACCGTTCAATCAGGACAAAGAGCAGGAGATGGGCTTCGGCGACAAGATGGAGATCGCCGGCTACACCCTGGTCTGCCAGTCGTACACTCAGGACGACAAGCCGAACTACGGCAGCGAGTGGGCGGTCATCGACGTCTACCGCGGCGGCAAGAAGATCGACACCATGTTTCCCGAGCGCCGCTTCTACAAGGCCAGCGAGCAGACCGCGACCATCGTGGCCAATCGCTCGCGTCCCAACCGCGATTTATACCTTGTCTACACGGGCCGCAATCAGGACACCGGCAAGCCCATCATCAAGGCGCACGTGAATCCGCTGGTGCTGTGGATCTGGATTGGCGTGCACGTGGTGCTGATCGGGACACTCATCGCGCTGATCCCCAACATGAAGCCCGGCAAGATCACGGTGAAGGAGAGGGACCGCGCCGAATCCGAAGCCGAGCGCAGGGGTGCGGTGGGAGTGCGTGGAGACTGAACGGCAGTGGCTAGTGGTCAGTTTGATAGAAGGCTGAGTGACTGGCTCGGCTAGATTCACCTGCTGCTTCTAGCTGTTTAGACAGCCGCGGAAGCGGCGACATTTGTGTTAGCCGTGGGCGTAAGCCCGCGGAAAGCGAACGGTAACGCGCCTGAGCCGCGCAGCGGCGGCATATCCTAGCCCAGCGCTTCAGCGCTGGGTGAGCGATCATAAATGACCCGAGTCCCGTAGGGACGGCACAAGATCCTGCCGACCTAGGGGTCCTTCGACTCCGGTTCGCGAAAAGTGCGCGAACCTCCGCTCAGGATGACAAAGCAAATCCACATACCTCCCGGCTGCTCTCCGACGACATTGCTATGATTTGCAATCCCCAATAAGCTGGTATCGGTATATTCATGGCCTCACTGTTGCTGAAGATACGTCGCGGGGAGACGCCGTTCTTTCGCGGCATTCGCAAGTTTGCGCGGCGCGTCGAATCCAGCCGGCTGCCGCTGCCTGGCTTTTTTAATCCATTCCTAGGATTCTGTTACAACGCCTGGCAAACGGGGTCTGTGGGGCTGCACTGGGTATTCAGTTACTTCTTTGTCGAGCCGATGTTCCGCGGGCGCTGCGCGTCTGTCGGAAAACGGCTGCGGGTGTGGCGGCTGCCGTTCATCCTGGGCCAGGCTAAGATCTACATCGGCGACGACGTGAACATCTTCGGCAAGATTGACGTCTTCAGCGGGCGGCTGTTCGACGAGCCCAAGCTTATCATCGGCAACCGCGTCGACCTTGGCCATAACGTCGTCTTCATCGTGAACAAGGAGATTGTTCTGGAGGACGACATCAACGTCGCTTCGGGCGTGCGCTTCATGGATACCGACGCGCATCCCCGCGACGCCATGGAGCGCATCGCGGACCTGCCGCCGCACGAGGACGAGGTCAAGCCCGTGCGCATTGGACGTCGCGCCTGGATCGGGCACAACGTCTTCATCATGAAAGGCGTGACCATCGGCGAGGGCGCCATCATCGGCGTCAACAGCGTGGTGGTGAACGATATTCCGCCGTACTGCGTCGCCATGGGCAATCCCGCGCGCGTCGTCGTGAAGAACACCAAGCAGCCAGCCGCTGCGCCGGCGCCATCCATACAGGAACCGAGATCCGAGTGACCAGCAAGACCATCCGAGTCCTGACCCTGATCGAAAATGCGCTCGTCACCGGTCCCGCGCGGAACCTCATCGAGTTTGGAAAGACGGCCGCCACGGCCGAGGACGGCTTGCCGGCCGTCGAGGTCACGATTGTCACCTACCAGCGCGGGGCCGAAGAGAGCGCGCTGGCGCTGGCGGCGCAGGAAGCCGGACTCGGCGTGCGGACCGTGGCGGAACGGCGGCGGTGGGACACTCAGGTCTTTGGACGGCTGAAGAAGGTTGTCGCCGAAATCAATCCGGACATCCTGGAGACGCGCAATGTGAAGTCGCACTTTTTCGTGCGCATGCTGGGACTGCATCGCAAGTACCCGTGGATCGCGTGGAATCACGGCTACACCAGGATTAGCCGCCTGGACCGCATGTACTCCCGGCTGGATCGGTTGTCTCTGCCGAAGGCGTATCGCGTGGTGACGGTCTGCCGCCCGTTCGCCGAGCAGATCGAGCGCCTGGGAGTACAGCCTGACCGAATCACCATCCTGCACAATTCCGTGAAGCCGTTCGTGCCGCCGCCACAAGAAGCCGTGCAGCGGGTGCGGCGCGAATTCGGGCTCGCCGACGATGAGGCCGTGATTCTCTCCGTCGGACGGGTTTCGCAGGAGAAAGGTCACGCGGATTTGCTTCGCGCCGCCGCCGCGCTGGCGGCGATGTCCGGCGCTCCGCAGTTTCGTGTCGTGATCGTCGGCGATGGGCCGGAGCGTGAGCGGCTGGCGCAGTTGGCAACACAGTTAGGAATTGAGAAGCGGATTGCGTTTGCCGGATTCCAGCGCGACACCAAGCCGTACTACGCGATGGCAACTGCTGTGGCTGTGCCGTCGCACTCGGAGGGATCGCCGAACGTCGTGCTGGAAGCGATGGCTGCCGGCTTGCCGCTTGCCGCAAATGCCGTGGGCGGCGTGCCGGAAATTCTGGAAGAGGGCGTTACAGGATTGATGGTTCCACCGCGCAATCCCGATGCGATGGCGAAGGCGCTCCTGCGAATTCTTTCCGATGCGGAATTGCGCCTTCGGCTTGGTGCGGCGGCACGGGCGCGAGCCGAATCCAGCCACGCCCCTGTGGCTTATCGGCGGACGCTGGTGGAGTTCTATCAGAACACCTTGGAAAGCTTGTCGCGATAACGGATGTCGTACCGTGAGAACAAGCGCCCGCCGCGATGCTTGTCTTTACGGCGTGATCTCGAAGACAACGCCACAGCCATCGAAGCATGATTGTGATGCGCCGCTGCTGGCCACTCCGTAGAGGTTGCCATCGGCGTCCATGATTAGATTACTTGCGACATACCCTCCGTCGCTGCCGCCGGTGAAATCGTGCAGCGACGTATACGTCCAACCCCCATTCGAAGGCGTTAGTTTGAAGGCTGAACCGTAACCGTAGACTCCACCGGCAGACGTCGTGCCATAGAGATTGCCGGCAGCGTCCACGGCCATTTGGCCTTGCGGCCCAAATCCTTCCTGGCCAGTTAAGCTGTACATCAGGTCGAACGTCCAACCGCCCTGGCCGGGCGTCAACTGGAACACCGTGCCGCCGCCCCCTGTGCCGCCGCTAGTGGTCGTGCCAATCAGGTTGCCTGAAGCCAGGAGCAAGCCCACTTCAGGCTCGATTCCGTTGCCGTTTGAGTAGACGAAGTTATAGAGAAGATCTTCCGTCCAGCCGGAGCCTGAGGGCGATAATTGGAAAACAGTCCCCTCGCCGGGACTGCCTCCGGCTTCGGTCGAACCGTAGAGATTGCCGGCGCTGTCGACAATCAGATTGGCATAGGGGTTCTGCCCGTCGCTCCCGGATGTCGGGAAGGCGTGGAGGACCGTCTCCGTCCAAGCGCCGTTGTACGAGGTCAGTTCGTAAACTGTCCCGCAACCGTTGTTGTCATAAATACAAATATCGTTACCGTTGCCGCCGCCCCCGTAGGTGGTTCCATAGAGATTCCCCGCATGATCGAAGACCACTTCGCTCATTGGCTGGGCCCCGTCGGGGCCGCTGAAGGAGAACAGGGTGGACTTCTGCCATGGGCAGAGAAAGGACTTGCAGACCGATGCTGGGGGTGTCATCCTGAAGACTATTCCGCAAGTCCCAAAGCCGGCATTGCAGTCGCCTTCTCCGCCTGACTGGGTGACTCCGTAGAGGGCGCCATCCGGCCCTAAAATTACCCTCCCGGTGGGAAAAAGCCCATCCGTATAGCCTTGGAATGCATAAAGTGGGCTCAGGGCCCAACCGGAACTCCCGTGAACGAGCTTAAATACCGTTCCGCAGCCGTTGGCTCCGCGACCGTATTGGCAATTACTTCCGGTATTGCCTCCGGCACTGGTCGCCCCGTAGAGATTCCCCGCCCGATCCATGGTCAGCCCCCCCACCGGATATGCTCCATCCCCTCCGCCGGTAAAGGTGTGCAAAACCTGGAAGGTCTGGGCTTGTGCCGCGCTGGCCACAACCAGCGGGATTACAAGGCCGGCCACGATGGCTATGCCAACCATCAAGGAACTGCGATGTTGCTCTGAGCTCGTCATAACGATCCCTCCTTTGCGGGCCGGTACCGCACGAATCTCGGTCCCGGGAACCAGGTTCTCCAGAAACGGCGGCCGCGTTGCCGCTACCATCAGCCCGATGATGCGCACAAGTCAAATTAATTCCACCTTACGGTTTAAGGCTCTGATAGCGAACTGTTTACGGCGCTACGGCGGAACTTCCGATGGTTGAGATTCTTGCAAGCAGGCAGGCGCGGACAGCAATTCGGCCTTCTTCAACGGGGGCATTGACCAGCGGAGAGCCCGCAAAACTTCAATGCAACACTACATCCCCTCGCCACTGGTCGACCAGCTTCCACTCCAGAAAGTCTTCCCACTCCTCAAGGACGGTCTTGGCCCACCCGCGGTGCTTCCAATAGGCCTCGGCAAAGTGATAGGGGGTGGAAGCCGCGGCCACCGACCACTCGTACTGCGGCAGCCGCTTCTGAAAGACGGAAAGGGTGCGGCGGGTTCCGAAGTCGGACGTCACCAGGACTGCGGAACTTGCGCCTATTCGCTGAAGACATCGCTGGACATCGGCGGCCTCGGTAAAAAGCGAAGTACCGACGGTGGGGCAGATTTCCGTGGCCTTCTGCCCGATGCGATCCAGATACTCGCGGGCCATTTCGGCTTCCGTCTTGCCGAAGATTTCGGCGTTGACATTGGCATCCAGCAAGACTTTTCCGGCATAGCCTTCGCCCTTAAGATGCAGGGCGCGAAAAAAGCCGGGGGTATCGCCCGATCCCTCCAGCACCACGATGACATCCGAGCGCTGGGGATCGTCCAGCACCAGAAAAGATCCGGCGCGCGACAGCAGAAAGAAGACCAGGGCCGCGGCGAGCGCGAGGATCACGAGAAGAGTGAGTCGCCTGGACATCGACGATCGCCGGTTGTGGACGGTGGGCCGCAGCCCGCTTCCAGCCTCTAGGTCGCTTTGAGGCATGCCGCTCCCATCTCAACCTGTTCCGTATGCAAACGCCACAATATCTCGCCGACAACCGACCAGTCGTACTTCATCTGCACCAGGCGGCGAGCGTTGGCAGCCAATTGTTGCCACTGCGGGCTTTCATCCTGCAAGCCAACGACGGCGTCGGCCATCGCCTCCGGAGTGTCGGCGATCACGATGTCCTTGCCCGGCGTCACCGCCAGTCCCTCAGCGCCGAGCGTCGTCGAAACCACCGGAGTTCCCGCGGCCATTGCCTCCAGCACCTTCAGCCGCGTTCCGCCGCCGACCCGCAGCGGCACCACCGACGTCAGCGCGCACTGGTAGAACGGGCGAACGTCGTCCACGGTTCCCGTGACGGCGATGCCCTGCTCGCGCATCGCCAGGATCGGCTTGGTGGGCTGCGCTCCCACGATCACCAGCCGCAACTCCGGCCGGCGAGCATGAATCAGCGGCCAGATGCTCTTGACGAAGTACAGCGCGGCATCGATGTTGGCGTGGTAATCCATGCGGCCCATGAAGAGCACGTCGCGGCGAGCACCGCTGGGAGCGGAATTCGCGGCGAAGAACTCGCAATCGACGCCGTTGCCGACGACCTCGATGTGCACTCCTGGCACCCGCTGCAGCAGGACCTCGCGCTCGCGCTCGCTGCAAACCGTNNGGGTTCGAGTCGTTCTCCGCGTAGCGGGCCAGAATTTCCGATTCGACGTTGTGCCAGTCAAGGATGACGCGCGCCTGCGGCGCGACTTGGCGGGCGAGCCGGGCGTAGGCAATCAGGTGCATGCTTTCGATCTGAATGGTGTCGAAGGATTGCTCGTGCAGCAGACGATCTACTTCGGCAACCACGCGCGGCGAGGTGAAGTTAAGAACATTGAGCGGCGTCGGACCGATGAGTCCGCGGACGATATTCGTCTTCCGGTATCCTGCCTCGCGGCGTAAAGCGAGAACCTGAGCGCCATTTTTCAGTTGCTCGCGCAACAAGTCGGCCTGTTTTTCGCCGTCGTCGTCGTTCACCAGCCCGATGTAAGTGAGCTGCGCATTGCGCGCCAGTTGCCGTGCGAAGTAGAAATCGCGCAGGTGCGCGCCCGAGATGACAGGCCAGCAGATTCGCGGCGAGAAGTACAGGACGCGCATGGTTCGGATTCCTATGGCAGTTTATCGTAGAGGAGTCAGGCTGCGATGGGGCAAGGGAGAGTTCGGCGGCGGGTTCAATGGTATACTTGCTCGCGGCTTTCCCCCCAGCCAGTCACCCGCACGGGGAATGAAAAGAATAATCAAGCNNCTGAAGCGGTGTTCGTTGTACAGCCGCGTGTCGTTCGGATCGTTTTTTGCTCATCCCGATGCCACGCTGGGAGAGGGAGTCTACATTGGCTCCTACTGCATTCTGGGGCATTGCGCCATTGGCGACCGGACCCAGATCGCGTCGCAAGTGCAGATTTTAAGCGGCAGGCAGCAGCATAGCCGCGATTCCCAAGGACGGATGAGCGGTTCCGGAGAGGGAAAGTTCGAGCCGATTGATGTCGGTTCAGATTGCTGGTTAGGGGCTTCTTCCATCATAATGGCTGATATTGGGTCTGGTACCACCATCGGCGCCGGTTCGGTCGTTGTCCGGCCAGTGGCTGCGCAAGTCGTCGCCGTAGGCAATCCCGCCCGAGTGATTAAGGAATTATCTGTAGAGCTGCGAGCTGATGGGGTGACTAAGTGAATCTATCCGCAATCCAGAAAATGAACGCACCTGTCACGGTGGACGACTACGCCTTACCGGAAACCGTGGCGCTGGAAGCGGAGGCTGGTATCCCCCGGCCATCCGAGACGCAGGCCGCCCCCCGCACTCGCAAGCGCGGCGCGGAGTTCTACAAGCCGTTCCACTACCTTTTGCTCGTATATCTGTTCTTCTATTGCAGCCGTATTCCGGAGATGATCCCCGCTCTTCACGCCGGGTTGCTGCTGCAGCCGCTTCTGCTGATCGGCATGATCATGACGGGGACCACCAAAACGATCTATCAGTCCCCAGTTGGCAGAACGATGATATGGTTCACCGGGTGGATGGCACTTTGCATACCGTTCGCCACGTGGAAAGGCGGCGCCTTCGATCAATTTACCATCGCGTTGCAGGCGCTTGTTCTCATCTTCTTCATGACGGCTTTCATCCGCAGTATCGATGACTGCTATCGCGTGATATTCGTAATTGCTCTGGCAATGACTACGGTCGGGATTCTATCGCTGGTGATTGGCGGCGGCAGGGAAGGCAGCAACCGCCTGGGACTGGGCACCGGTAACGACACCTTGTCGGATGCCAATTTTCTTGCTCTTTTCCTGATCGTCGGCCTGCCGCTGATCTGGTTCTCCGCGTCGGTCAAAAAGGGCTTGATGCGGGTGGTTATGATCCTGGCGGTGATTCCGGTGCTGGCAGGCGCGGCCAGGACGGGTTCCAGATCGGGATTGCTGGCGATCGGTGCGGGCATTATCTTCTTCCTGATTTTTGCCACGATGAAGCAGAGAATTATCCTCGTGGGAGGCGGCCTCGTATTCTTGATCCTTGCCGGCGCCCTGCTGCCGCCTAATATTCTGGGACGTTTCACCACGGTTTTCCAAGCCAATTCATCTGCGGCGGAAGAAGCCGCCGAGTCGGCCGAGACCAGAAAGATGTTGCTGGGCAAAAGTCTGGACATGACGTTGCACCATCCGGTGTTAGGCGTGGGACCGGGGCAGTTCATGGTGGCCGAAGCCAAGGAGGCAATGAAGGCTGGTCACCGAGGCGTGTGGCATTACACTCACAACTCCTACACCGAGCTCTCCAGTGAATGCGGTATTCCCGGCCTAATCTTTTACCTGGCTGCGTTCTGGCGCGCCTATCGAGGACTTACGCCCATTCGTGACCGCTATCCCAGGGCCAGCACCCGGCGCGCCGCCATGTTCGTGCAAATGGCGGTCCTGATTTCCGCCATAGGAGCATTCTTCCTGAGTATTGCGTATGGCGGCATCCTGTATGCCATCCTGGGCCTTTCTGCGGCGCTGCAGTTGGCGGTCGCCAGAGAGCGCAGGGAGAAGATGCTAGAGCAAGCACCTATGGCTGCTGCTGCATGACCGAGACGCATGCCTTTTCCCAGTCGCCTTCTTTGCTGGGACGGATCGCCCATTCGTAATGTCTGGAAACTCTTCGAACCGCCTGGAGATTATCCGCACCTGGGGCCATCTCTTCGGTTATCGTTCTTTGGCACTCCTGCGCTTGCCCTCCCGCATTCGCCGCAGCGCTGATCTCCAACGGATCGATCGCCTGGGCAAGGAAACGGCCTCGGCCCTCCAACTTGATCCGGCGTGCGCCGCGAAGTACGCCGACTACCATTTCTGGATTCCCTTTAACGTGGATCGCATCGGCGCACTGGCGCTGCATCACTCCCCGCCTTTGCGTATTCTGGACATTGGCTGCGGTCCGGGATACTTTCTGGCGGCGGCATTAGCGTACGGTCACGACTGCTACGGAATCGACGCTCCGGCGACCGTCATGTCGGAGGTGGAAGCGCGGGTCTACAGCGAGATGCTGGCGGCGTTGTCTTGCGACAGGCGCGTCTCGCCGTTGCTGATCGAGCGCTTTGTGCCTATGGCCCTGCCGATCGGCGACCTCGACTTGATCACCGCTTTCTGGATATGCTTCAACCGCCACGATCAGCCGGACGAATGGGGCCCTGCGGAGTGGCAGTTCTTTGTCAAGGATGCGCTTTCGCATCTGCGCGAGGGCGGAATACTGCATCTGGAACTAAACGCCAATCTGGCGCGATATCATTCCCTCCAGTGGTACGACCAGGAAACGCTGCAATTCTTCCGTTCCGTCGGAACGGTCCATCGCAACGTCGTTCGCATCACCAAAGGAAAGCCTCAGGCATGGGGAGAAGCTCCGAAGCCGGCGTAGCGGTCACGGACGAACGCATCAGCGTTTGCCTGTTGTCTGACACTGTGGGGCTCGACGCCGGCACCGAACGGCAAGTCATCGAGACCGCCAAGCGCCTCCACAAGGACAGATTCGACGTTCATGTGTGCTGCCTGGAAGACAGCCCGCAACTCCGCAGCCTGGAGGGCGTCTGTCACATCGCGGTCTTTCCCACCCCGAGCGTGAATTCCTGGAGCGGCCTCGTTCAGGCGCGGCGCTTCCGGCAATATCTGCGGCGCCATCGCATCCAGATCGCCCACGCCTACATGAACAAGACTGCGGTCTTCGCGGTGCTGACATCGGTCCTCTCGAATCGCATTGTGATTACGAGCCGCCTGAATACCGGCTACTGGTACACACCGCGGTTTCGCAGGATGTTTGCCGTCCTGAATCTTCGCACCGACGCCATCATGGCCAATTCGCTGGAGGCCAAGCGCATTGCCGTCGAGAACGAGCGTCTCGATCCCGATCGGGTACGCGTGGTCTACCAGGGCGTGGACATGACGAAGTTCAGCCGGGGATTGGGAGATCCTCGGGCGTGCGACCGTCTTGGCATTCCGCGCGACGCCCGTGTGGTTGGCATTGTGGCGAATCTCCGGAAGGTAAAAGATCACGCACTGTTTCTGCGCTCGGCGAAGATCGTAGCCGGACAGGTTGACGATGTCGTGTTTCTACTGGCAGGTCGCGGTGAGTTGCACCAGGAACTTTGTGACCTGGCTTCCGAGCTCGGCCTTCGCGACCGCGTCTTCTTCACGCAAGGCGAAGGCAACATCATGGACTGCCTGGCGCGGATGTCAATCGGGTGTCTCACGTCTTTCAGCGAAGGGTTTTCCAACGCGATCATGGAGTATATGGCTGCGGCTCTGCCGGTCGTGGCCATTGACGTAGGCGGAAACCGCGATGCCATTCTCGATGGCGAAACTGGCTATCTGGTCGCCGAACGCTCGCCCGAGGCCTTCGCCAAGCCGCTGGTCGAACTGCTCCGCAATGAAGAGCTGCGGGCCGGCATGGGGGCCAAAGGCCATCAGCGCTGCGTCGATTACTTCGAAGTAGGAAAGACCATCGGTCAACTGGAGGAATTTTACGAGTCGATGATCAGGGCCAAAATGAAGTGATTTGTGACAGAGCCATCAGCGTCTCGACCGCCCGTGAGTTAACCAACGCTAAGACATTGAGGAATCCGCAATGCCGTCCAAGCCACGAAAACCCAAGCCATTCCGCGCGTCCGCGGCGGTGAAGGCTGTCGCCCGCGAAGTCATTGGCACTCCGCCTCCCACCCGCGCCCAACCCACCCAGCGCAAGCCGAAAGCGGAGAAACACAAGCCAACTCTCGGCAAGCTGCTCGACGAAGCGGAGCGGTAAACGCAAACTCTGTCGGGGATGGAACGTCTAACTACACGGCAGTCGTCGATTGTGCTGTTCCGCCCCCATGTGAATAATTGAACGGCACGAAAAATTAAGAGGAGAGTGCAATGCAGGGAAGACGTTCTTGGATACTCATCTCGGCAGCTCTAATCACCGTCAGCGCAATGATGGTCGCGCAGGACAAGAAACCGCTCAGCCCCCCGGGGCAAGCCTCGCTGACCTTCGCCGATGGGCACACGGTCACCATCGACTACAGCCGTCCTTCCACGCGCAACCGGAAGATCTTCGGTGGCCTGGTCCCGTATGACCAGGTCTGGCGCACGGGCGCAAACGCGGCCACCAGTCTTAAGACCGACGTCGATGTCACGATCGGTGGAACCACGGTTCCCAAGGGAAGCTACACTATCTACACCCTGCCGGGCATGAGCAGTTGGCAGCTCATCATCAACAAGCAAACTGGGCAGTGGGGCACCGACTACGACAAGGGCCAGGACCTGGCGCGCATCCCCATGAAAGTCACCCAGCGTCCGTCGGGGTTGGAGACGTTTACCATCTCCTTCGACAAGACGGGCGGCAGCGCCGCCACTCTGAAGCTGGAATGGGAGAACACCATCGCCAGCGTCGACGTGCAGGAAAAGAAATAGCGGCCAGCTATCGGGAGTTTTGAAAGGGCGCAGCTTCAGCTGTGCCCTTTCGATTTTTGTTTGTCATCACGAGCCGGCTTCAGCCAGCGAGGGATCTGCTATTTCGGGTTTTTCCAGCAAAGCGCTAACCCGCACCAGCCTCGCCAGATCCACCGTCTCGCCGAACTCCACACCCAAAAATTCTCGCAGACAGCGCCGCAGTTCACCCTCGGTGCTGAGCTGGATTTCCTCTCGACTTCCTCCGCCAGTCACGATGAACCGCATGTTGGTCAGCGTGACGCGGCCTTCGAGCGTCGCCCGGCTGCAGATCCAGCTTTTCGTGAAGTGCGACTCCGGCGAAACCTGGTGGAACCTGCACATCTGCTGATAGTCATCCAGCGTGTGCGGGACATCACGAAACGCGTACAGCGGGACTTGCCCTTTCTCATCTTCTCGGACCAGCTGCCACTCGTCGCCAACGGCCAGCACGACGCAACGATATCCGTTTGTCTGATCTGCCCCGCCTTCGCGAAAAACGATGGGATGGACAAACGAGTCTCCGAAGCCAACATCCACCAGCCACGGTTCTTCCAACTCCACCTTCAGCAGCATGTGATCGAATTCCGGCCCGAAGCCGCCGTCCTCGTGCCGCACCCGCGCTGAGAGCATCTGCACAGAGAAGCCCATCGCGGTGAGCAACTCGCCAAACAGCCCATTGAGCTCATAGCAGAATCCGCCGCGGCGGCGCGTCACAATCTTGTCGTAGATCAGGCACAGATCAAGACGAATCGGAGTTCCCAGGGGTATGTCGAGATTTTCGAAAGGGACGGTGAAGAGATGCTGGCGATGCAGTCCGCGAAGAGTTTCAGGGCCCGCCACGCGCGGGCCATCGTACTCGATGCGCCGCAAATAGGCGTCGACATCCATACTCAAACCGGCAGCTCATCCTGTAGCCAGCCCGCTTCCTGCGGCTTTGGTTCGGCAGTCAGGTCCAGCACCAGGTTTTCCAGGATCAGCCGCTTGCTGGGAGGATTGGAGCGCAGCGCCAGATCGGCCCGCGCCACCCGCCGGATGGCGCTGGTCAGCTCGCGCCGCGACTTGTAACGCCGTGCCTGCCGAATGATATCTTCCGCGGCAAATGGCGGGATGCGGAAGCCTTGCCACAGCGCCTGCCACAGCGCGCGCGAGTCCCTCACATTGCGCTCCAGAATCACCAGCATCTGGCGGAACGTGCGCGACAGCATGTAGAGATGGCCAATCGCGGCTTCCTCGCCGTCGCCGCTGCTGAGAATGGCATCCAGCACGGCCAGCGCGCGGCCGCGATCGCGGGACGAAATCGCATCGGTCAACTCGTAGAACGATCGTTGTTTGGCCGCCAGCACCAGCGTCTCGACGTCGCCCAGGGTGATGCGTTTCTTGTCGCCGACGAACAGCACGAGCTTCTCGAGCTCGTTGGCGACCATCATCATGTCGCTGCCCAGCGAGTCCACCAGTTCGCGCGCGGCGTCGGTATCCAGCGTCACGCCTTCAGCGATGGCGCTCGCAATCGCCCACTTCACGGCGTCGCCTTCCTCCACGCGAGCGAATTCCAGCAGCGGGCAGTGCTCGCCCAGGGTCTCGCGGATCCGCTCGTAGCGGTCCTTGTCGGTCAGGTCCATGCGGCGCACGTCCGCGGGAATGCTGATGTGGTCGGCGACAAAGACCAGTAACGCGTCAGGATTGGGGTTCTTGAAGTAGTCCTCGATGGCGCCAAACTCGTCGTCATGCTTGCCGCGCCCGTAGAGGTTCTTGATGCCCCGGATAAAGAAGACCTGGAATGGAGACATCAGCGACGGCGTTCGCGCCTTGTCAAGGACGTGCTGCAAATCCACGTCGGCCAGGTCCATGTCGTACAGGCTTAACTCGCGGACGTCGGCGGGCACCAGATGCTGCAGGATGGCATCGCGGCAACGTTTGCGAAAGAATGCCTCATCGCCGATAAACACATATCCTGGAGCCACCTTGCGGGCTTTCACGTCGGCCACAAAGCGGTCGGAGGCCGCGAAGCTGCGCATCTAGTAGGCCTCCAGGATGTTGGCCACCAGAGTCTTGGCGAAGTCGTTCGCTACACGTTGCACCGCCGGCGCTGCCTCCTCGAAAAAGCTGGCAACGGCAATCGATTCCTGGTACTGCTCGCGATATAGGAAGTACGGGTTGCTCCACAGCACCTTCCCGCCCTTGCCTGTCAGGCTGGCGTTCATCACGATCACCACCAGGGACGACGAAATGCGACCGGTGACCGAGTCGTACGTCAAAGGCGCGATATAAACCGAGTAAATCGTTCCCGTGAGAACCGCATCGACATCGCCGTCGTTGACCGTCACGATGCGGTAGTTGGTGCGCTCGCGTAATTCCCGGATCACCGCTTCGTTCAGGACTTGTCCCACGCCATAGGCGGGCGACGCGTTCAGTATGCCGGGGACGTAAATTGTGTGCAGGTCGGAGGGAAGGCGCACGCTGTTGCCGGCCGTGTGGTAGCCGCAGGAAGTCGTCAACAGCAGCAGGGCGGCGCTTAAACCAAGGAGCACTCGGCGCAGCATTGCGTGATGGCTCACTGGACTGTCCCTCGCGGACGCGAAGCAATCATGTTCTCGGCGCACTCCACTGCCATCAGGGCCGCAATCCGCAAATTGTCGGATGCCGCCCATAACCAGAACCCCTTGGGATTTTGCGCATCCTGCCGGACAAATACCTGGATCTGTTCCTGGCCGGCGGCGTTGACATTGCTGGGTGACTCCTCCCCGCCCTGCAGCACGTCCACATGCTCGCCGGAGATCGCGGCCGTCAACTCTCCGATTTGCGCCGCAGCGTCCAGTTCAATGTAAAGCGAGAAGGCGTGCCCGTGGAAGATGGGCGCTTGCAGCAGCATCAACGAAGGCACGATCAGCTTGCCCTGGACGATGCTCCGGAAATGGCGCTCAATGCGGCTTTCCACGCTCGCCAGCGATGGCAGGGAATTCTCGCCGTAGCGGTCCAGCAGATTGAACGCAACTTGTGCGTCGAACACTCCCTTGGGCAGTTGCTGGAACGAGAGCAGGTTGACGGTCTGCTCATGCAGTTCGT
>PLBD01000398.1 GCA_003135315.1 Acidobacteriaceae bacterium
CCGCCGATGGTACCCACAACTTCCTCCCATTCCTCGGCGTCAATTGCCGCCGAGACAGGCTGGGCGCTGCCGGCGCTGGTCTTAATCACCACCTGGTTCAGCGCCGTCCTCACGTCATACACGAAGGTCTCGATGAGGCGCTCGATCGACGGAAGCGACGGTTCGGAATCCTCGCCCTGCGGCAGCTTGTAACCGTCATCCGTCTTCACTAACCCCAGCTCGTGAACGTCGCGCGACAGCGTCGCCTGGGTCACCCGATGTCCGCGCCGGAACAGCAATCGCCGCAGTTCGTCCTGACTGCCGACCTCCTGGTCGTTGACCAGCTCCCGAATTACGACTTGGCGCGACAGTTTCGACATCGGATAAATATACGCATCAACGTATATTAATACATTGTAGCGATGCGTCAAGCCTTTTGCAAAACTTTCCTGGAGATGGGTTGCGAGAAAAGAGGCGAGGCTGTTGCGCAGCCGGACCAGGAACCGTCCAACGAACGCTAGCCCGGCGCGCGGCCGCCGATCCGTCTCAGCTATTTGTTGGGTATGAGCCGGGCACTCTCGTACTGACTGAAAACGGCATTGGCGCCCTCGTGCGCGGGCGTGCCGGAGAGCAACTGCTCCTTGCGGTAAACCAGATTACTGGCGTTGTAGGTTGCCAGTTCAAAACCGTGGCCGTGGGTGATGGNNAGCGGTTGTAATCGATGTTGTAGACCTTGGCGTAACGCTCGGCGCCACTGACGCGGCTGGTCTCGGTGTTTTCCGCGGCTTCGATGTAGATGCAATTTGAGGGACACGCCGCCGCGCACAGGAAGCAGGCCACACACTTCTCGAGGCCGTTTTCGTCGCGCTGCAGCACATGCATGCCCCGGAAGCGGTCCTGGAACATCGCGCCGCGGGTGGGGCCGGGACCGTCGGGATAATTCTCGACCGTCGTGGGCTTGAACATCTCCATGAAGGTAACGCTCATGCCTTTGGCGATGGCGGCTATGTTCTTCACGATTCCCATAACTTTCTTCAGTATAACAATCCGGAAGCGACTCGTGTCTTGCCTAAGCGGCGCCTTGCCCGGAGCGGGCTTTCAACAATTCGTAATGATGCTGGGCGTGCCCGGCGGCGATGTAAGCCAGCGCGCGGACCGTCACGCGATTGCCATTGGCGATGCCTCCTCGCGTATCGCTCCCCGGCGGCAACGAGCCGAAGAGCGCAATGGTCGCCCGGCGCACGCTCTCAAACTCCGCCAGCAGGTCCTCCATGCTGCGTGAATTGGAGTTTGCCTCGCGGACGTAGTCGTCCTGCTCGAAGCCTTGCAGCTCCGTCTCGTCGCCGCGGGCGAAGCGTAGCACGCGATAGCTGATGATCCGTTCGGTGTCGGAAACGTGCCCCAGAAGCTGCTTGATGCTCCACTTGCCGGGCGCGGTAGGAGCGCCGGCGTCGGCGTCGGAGACCCCGGCTAGAAACTGGCGGTAGTGGCCGGACTGCTGAGAGAGGAAAGCGAGGACCGGGCCGTCGGGAACCAGGGCGATGTAGTTTCTGTAGAAATCGGCATATTCGGTCGCATTGGGACGGGAAAGCATGGCAGAAACTTTGCCACAGTCGGCAAGGCCGGGGCAAATAGGTCAATCGGGGCAGTGCCCGTGACGCCGTCCAGAAATCCGATTGCTTTTGCTATCCCGGTAAGGTCATAATCTGGGGCCTCTGGCCAGCCAGGAAGGAAGGAAACAAGAATGAAGTTCCGCAAAGGATCGTGGAGGGCCGGAGTTTGGCTGGGGGCAGTGATCGTCATTGTCCTTTGTTTCAAGGTAAGGCCGACGCCGGTGCAAGCGAGATCTGTCCCGGGGCCAAAGCCGGCATTCATTGCCCAGTTGGCGGGTCCGCGGTTGGCCACCCCTCTTGCGGCTACGGCGATTCCCACCGCGGAGGTGACGCCCGGTGCGTTAACCGCGCCGCCAGACTTAGCCAAAGCCGGAGCCAGTGCCGACCTGCCGCCGGTCGAGGAATTCATCCTGGCGCCGCCGAATCCGGGCCGTAATATCTACAAGACGAAGTTGTCGCTACGGTTCGCGCCAGCATCGGCTGAGCGGCTCGCTTCGTCCGTGCCCACAATGCTTGGCGACCAGAGAGTTGTCTTGCAGCGATCACCCGACGATCCCGCCATCTACTCCACATTTGTCGACTTCGACTGGAGCGCCTTTGCCCAGGAACAAGAGCGTCGCCAAGTACAGGCCCAGGAAGGAAAGCTGATTCCTGTATTCGAAGGACACCGTCTGAAGCGCACGGAGCCAGTGCAATTTGTCGATCCTGAACAGATTCGGCAGGCATTGCAATCCCATCAGCCGATTCGATTCACACCCCTGGTGCTGCAAGGTGACCCGCTCAGTATCGTTCCCGATCATGAGCTGATGATCACCAGCATAGGCGTGGTCGAGGACCCCGCCCGCACCTGGGACCCTTGCGCACGCACCGGAACGCAGATGGGCGCCTGGACCTTCGGTGCGCTGATGACCGCCATCGCTAACGACAATCCCGGCACACACCTCATCGCCGATGCGATGGTCGAGTCCTGGTTGGGTGAGTGGAGTATCCAGCAGAACGTAAACCATTTCCCGGTTTCCGCGCGCCTGGGCATGCTGAGCGTGCTGCGAGGCTGGCGGCACTTTGCATCTGACCGCAATGGCAACCTTGACGTCAGCCAGGCTCCCTTCCAGTTGAATGCGATCGTCAACCGTATCGACGCAACATCCCCCGCCAATCCTTCAGGCGAATTGAGGTTTGTGTTCGGTTATGCTCCTTGTGCGGGAGACGAAGGACAACCGGCAAAATTCAACGTGATCGTGGAATACCACGTTCCCGTGGCCCAATGTAGCTGGGCAACGCAATGGCACGGCCTTGACTTGTTGAATGGTGGGCCAGGATTTAGCCGAGCCCTGGAGCTCATTACCGATCAGGTAACACCCAACGGCAGCGTAAACCTGGCCAACGTACGCACGAACGATGCCTTTACCAGCAACTTTGGAATATGGGAGCAGAGACAGTTTGC
>PLBD01000105.1 GCA_003135315.1 Acidobacteriaceae bacterium
CCCATCCCGAGAAGTGCAGCGGCTGCGACTTGTGCGGCATGTACTGCCCTGACTTCGCGATCTTCGGCTTCAAACCTGAGGTTGAAAAGAAGGCGCAGGCCGAGCCTGCCGCCGACTCCACTGTTCCGCCTGCGCTTGCCGCTGAGGTAAAGGAGGAGCAAGATGCACGCTGATCCTGCTGGAGTACTGACCGGCACACATTTTCTCGATGGTGATCACGCCTGCTGTGAAGGCGCCCTGGCTGCCGGCGCGCGCTTCTCATCCGGCTATCCCATCACGCCTTCAACCGAAGTCGTCGAACGTTTCGCTGCGCGCGTTCCTACGGTCGGTGGAACTTTTATTCAGATGGAAGACGAGCTGGCCGCCTCGATTACGCTTCAGGGCGCAGTATGGGGCGGAGCCAAGGCCTTCACCGTGACCTCCGGCCCAGGCTTTTCCCTGATGATGGAGCACATCGGCTACGCCGCCATGACCGAGACCCCGTGCGTCTTCGTCGACGTGCAACGCGGCGGACCCTCCACCGGCTTGCCGACACTTCCCGCGCAACAAGACATGATGCAGGTGCGCTGGGGATCGCATGGCGACTACGAAATCATTGCGCTATGTCCCAACTCGCCGCAAGAGTGCTTCGATTTGACCATCACCGCGTTCAACTATGCAGAGAAGTACCGCTGCCCGGTGTTCGTCATGATGGACGAAGTGGTCGGCCACATGACCGAGAAGGTTGTGATTCCGGCGGCGGAAGAGATCGAGATCGAGCCGCGCCGTTACACCACGCTTCCTCCCGAAGAATTTCGCGCGTTCAAGCCCGGCGAAGATCTGGTCCCCGATATGCCGCACGTTGGCCAGGGTTACAACGTTCACGTCACCGGACTGACGCATGACGAGCGTGGTTATCCCGACATGCGGCCGGCGGTGCAGGACGTGCTGGTCAGGCGCCTGGTCGACAAGATCAAGAAGAACGTCGATAAGATCACTCTCTTCGAGGCCGATCAGATTGAAGGCGCGGAGGTGGTGGTCGTCTCCTACGGCATCACGTCACGCGTAGCACAAAAGGCCATCGACATGGCGCGCGCGAAGGGCCTCAAGGTCGGCAAGTTCCGCCTGATCACGGCGTGGCCGTTCCCCGAGAAAGAGATCGCGGAAATCGCTTCGAAGGTGAAAGGGATAGTGGTAGCGGAAATGAACCTGGGCCAGATGGTGCGCGAGGTTGAGCGGGCGGCCGCGGGCCAGGCGAAGGTTCGCCTGGTGGGGCACGCCGGCGGCAGCGTTCACAAGCCGGAAGATATTCTGAAGGCGATCATGGAGGTGGCGCGATGAGTGAGCAGACTGTGACCATTCACAATCCAGTCGAGGACTTTCTGCGGATGGACCGCATTCCCCATATCTGGTGTCCGGGATGCGGCATCGGCACCAGCGTCAACTCTTTCGCCCACGCCCTCACCGACGCCAATATCGACAGGAAGAACCTGGCGATCGTCTCCGGCATCGGCTGCACGGGACGCGTTGCCGGCTACGTCAATCTGGATTCGTTCCACACCACGCACGGCCGCGCGATTCCGTTCGCGACCGGCCTGAAGCTGGCCAATCCCAAGTTGAACGTCGTGGTGTACTCCGGTGACGGAGACCTGTTCGCTATCGGCGGCAATCATCTGATCCACGCCGCGCGGCGCAACATCGACCTCAAAGTTGTGTGCATCAACAATCTGGTTTTCGCCATGACCGGCGGACAGACGGCGCCGACCACGCCGGGAGATGTTGTCACCTCGACCAATCCTTACGGCACCTACGATCCGTCGTTCAACCTGCCTTACCTGGTGGAAGCCGCAGGAGCGGTTTACGTGGCGCGCTGGACGGCGTTTCACGTCAAACAGCTCGCGCGTTCCATGGAAGAGATGTTCGCCAAGAAGGGCTTCAGCTTTATCGAGGTGCTGTCGCCGTGTCCGACGCTCTATCAGCGCCGCAACAAGATGGGCGACGGACTGGACACCATGAAGTTCTACAAGCAGGTCAGCAAGGTCCGCAACGGCGCCCCCACCAACGAGGTCGCCCTCACTAAGAGCGGAGAGATTGTCGTCGGGAAATTCGTGGACCGCGAGCGCGGCGACCGCGGCGACTACGGCAACCTCATGCACGACAGCCTGGTCGATGCTCTGGGCGATGATTATGTTGAAACGGAGGCGTGTTCATGCCAGTAACAGAGATCCGTATCGCAGGATTTGGCGGGCAGGGAGTGATTCTCTCGGCCATCGTCATCGGCAAAGCCGGCTGCATTTTTCAGGACGGCTACTCCACCATGACGCAGAGCTTTGGACCGGAAGCGCGCGGCGGCGCGTGCAGCGCGCAAGTCATCCTGTCCGACACTCCAGTGCTGTATCCCTATGTTTCAACTCCCGACATTCTGGTGGTGATGTCGCAGGAGGCCTACACGCTGTTCAGTCCGCAGATCAAGGGCGACGGCATTCTCATCATCGAGGAAGACCTGGTGCGCATCGGCGAACTGCCGCCGGGCGTGCGCGTCTACAGCATTCCGGCGACGCGCATCGCCGAAGAGCTGGGCAAGAAGATGGTGCTGAACATCGTGATGGTCGGCTTCTTCGCGGCGGTTTCGCAGGCGGTCGATCCGGAAGCGATGAGGAAGGCGGTCGCGGCTTCGGTGCCGGAAGCCTACCGCGATCTGAACCTGAAGGCCTTCGACCGCGGCTTCGAATACGGAACGAAAGAGCTGAGCCAAGTCATTGTGAAGCAAGACTCCCTGGTTGCCGTGGCGGCAATCGAAACGTAAAGACAATCTGAGCTACGAATCACCGGAGCCGGCAAGCAATTTGCCGGCTCAAAGTTTGCCTGCACTTTCTCGGCTGGACATGCCGCAGGTGCGGTTCATCCCTTTTTTGAATACTGCCTCGCCAACGATACTGCAAATTCAGTTATGGTCAGATGAGTCACGAGGGACACGATGCTGAACCTGCCCAAACTCGTCCGCGTTTATCTCCTCGCGTGCAGCCTGATCGTCGTCTTGCAGCCTTTGCAGGGACGCGCCCAGCAAAGTTCAGATGCCTCTAGAACGACCGCGCAACGCGATGGCCAGCACGATTTCGATTTCGAAATCGGCAGTTGGAACATTCATCTGAAGAAGCGTCTGCATCCCTTGACCGGCTCCAGCACCTGGGTCGAATTCGACGGCACCTCCGTCACTCGGTCAATCTGGGATGGCCGCTCTCAACTCGAGCAGTTCGAAACCGATAGCGCGGTGGGCGGCCATATCGAGGGCTTGACGCTGCGGCTCTACAACCCTGAAACCCACCAGTGGAATCTCTGGTGGGCCAACGCCAAGGTCGGCATCGTCGACCCGGCTCAGGTTGGCCAATTCAAGAATGGAGTCGGCGAGTTTTACGGGTGGGATACCCTGAACGGCAAGCCTATCTTAATTCGATTCATCTGGTCGGACACGAATACGGACAAGCCTCATTTTGAGCAGTCGTTCTCCGATGACGGCGGCAAGACCTGGGAACTGAATTGGATTACCGATCAGACGCGCGTCGGTGATCAATCTGCTAAAGCATTGGCCTGGCCGAGTTCAGAACCCGCGAAAACGGTGTCGCAACAAGCCGGCGATGGGCAGCACGATTTCGATCCCCTGATTGGCAGCTGGAAATTTCACCTGAAGAAGCTCGATCATCCCTTAACTGGCTCGACGACCTGGACTGAGTTTGAAGGAACGGGCGCCTGCTACAAGGTTTGGGATGGCCGCGCTCAACTGGACACGGTCGAACTCAATAGTCCGAGCGGTCACATCGAAGGTTTGACCCTGCGCCTGTTCAATCCCCAATCTCACCAGTGGCGCCTGTATTGGGCCAA
>PLBD01000206.1 GCA_003135315.1 Acidobacteriaceae bacterium
GGGCTGCTCAGCAGGTTCCACAGCACGGAGCGGCCCACGCTGCCGGCGCGCTCTGAGGCGCCGATAACGGCCACACTGGTGGGAAGAAACAGGGAGTCGAGAGGATGGCTCTCAGAACGGTAAACGTCGGACGAAGGATCGGCTTTCAAAGTACTTACAAAAGGCTTGCCGGCGGAAGTAGTGGTCATGAGTCCTCACAAAGTATGAAACTCTAGTTTAAGCCTCCTGGGTGATGCGGCTGGAGATAATCCATCACGAGAGATCGTGATTTGGCTCACAGCAGCCTGCTTTCAAAGCCACCAGATGCGGGATGTTACAATGGAGCCTCCGCGAAACAATTCTGCGGCGACGCGCCCCCTGAACGGACTCCAAGCCTTTGGCACAACNNGCACCAAGCAGCGCATCAAGTATCTGGCCCACAAGACCTTCAACCGCGGCGTTCTCAGCGAGATTGGCGGCTTCGGCGGGCTGTTTGCCATCGACAAGAAGAAGTACACCGACCCGGTGCTGGTCTCCAGCGTGGACGGGGTCGGCACCAAGCTGAAAATCGCCTTCGAAATGAACCTGCACCACACCATTGGCGCCGACCTGGTGAACCACTGCGTCAACGATATCGGCGTGCAGGGCGCGACGCCCCTGTTTTTCATGGACTACTTTGCCACCGGCACGCTACAACCCAATATCGCCGAGAAGGTGATCTCCGGCATTGCCGACGCCTGCAAGCACAATGGCTGCCCGCTGATTGGCGGAGAAACCGCCGAGATGCCTGGCTTCTATGCCGAGGGCGAGTACGACCTGGCGGGCTTCATCGTGGGCGTGGTGAACCGCGACAAGATCATCACCGGCAAAGCGGTTGAGGCGGGCGACGTGCTGGTGGGCCTGGCTTCCACCGGACTGCATACCAACGGCTACTCGCTGGCGCGCAAGCTGTTTTTCTCGGTTGCCGGCTACACGCCCGACTCCTATGTGAACGAGATCAAGGGCAAGGTGGGCACCGAACTGATGAAGCCCCATCGCAGCTACTGGCCGATCATGCGGCGCATGATCGAAGCCGACGCGGTCTCGGCCATGGCGCACATCACCGGCGGCGGCATCACCCAGAACCTGCCGCGGGCCCTGCCCAAAGGCACGGGGGCTATCGTCGAGATCAACTCCTGGCCCGTGCCGCCCATCTTCGAGCACATGCGGGAGATCGGCAACGTCCCGCAGGACGAGATGCTGCGCACCTTCAATATGGGTATCGGCATGATCCTGGTCGTCCCCGCCAAGAAGTTCAAGAAGGTGCAGACCATCCTGGACCGCTGCGGCGAAAAGGGCTACACCATTGGGCGAGTGGTGAAGGGCGAGAAGCGGGTTACGTACTCGTAAGAGCTGTCAGCCATCAGCTGTCAGCTAATCCAGAGCGATCAGCCTTCCCAAAATGTTTCCCGAAATATTGACCGAGCGACTGGCCATTCGCGATCTCGAAGCCAACGATGGTCCAAGAGTTTTCGCCTACCATAAGCATCCTGAGGTTTCGCGCTTCCAATCCTGGGGCACCGAATCCGTCGACGTCGTTCAGTCCTGCATCCGAGGCTTGTCCGCCACTGAGCCCGGAACGCCTGGCCCGTGGTATCAGGTCGGGATATTCCTTCTCGCAGGCGGCAAACTGATCGGCGATTGCGGTTTCCGCGTGCTCGAAAGCGAGCCGGAACAGGCCGAAATTGGTATCACACTCGCGCCGGAGTTCCAGGGAAAGGGCTATGCCACCGAAGCCTTGACAGCGATTTTGGACTATCTGCTGATTTCGCTGGAAAAGCACCGAGTGTTTGGTTCGGTAGATCCCCGTAATATTTCGTCGATGAAGCTGCTGCAACGGGTCGGCATGCGACAGGAAGCTCACTTTGTGAAAAGCCTGTGGTTCAGAGGGGAATGGGCCGACGACGTGATCTTTGCCATCCTCGCGAGCGAGTGGAGAACCTCAGCGCATCGCCCGGCGCAGTAACGCCGATTTCATCCGTTTGTAATATCTACCGCCCTCCCCGACTTGCCCGCCACGCACGCGCCCTCTAGAATCGCAGTTTGCATCAAAGCAGGTTTTGGAGGAATGGATGGCAACTCTGAACGTTGGTGATGAGGTTCCGGACTTTGAACTCCCCGCGGTCGTAGGCAACATCAAGACGCAGTTCAAGCTGAGCGACTACCGGGGAAAGAAAAATGTGGTGCTGGCGTTTTATCCCGCCGACTGGACGCCAGTCTGCGCCTCGCAGTTGCCGGGGCTGAACAGCGATGTGGAGCGCTTCGCCGGCTACGACGCGCAGGTTGTGGGCATTAGCGTCGATTCCATCCCCAGTCATACCGCATGGCAGAAGAAGGAAATTGGCGTCCTCAGCTATCCCCTGGCCAGCGACTTTTATCCGCACGGCGAGGTCGCAACGAAGTTCGGAATTCTGCGGCAAGGCGATCCCATCCCCGGCATTACCGAGCGCGCCATCTTCGTGGTCGATAAAAAGGGCAAGCTGGCCTTCGCCAGGATCTATCCAATCGGCCAGGTACCCAGCAACGAAGACATCTTCGAGGTGCTTCGCAAGCTGTAGCCGCCGCATTTCGTCCACTCAAGGACAAGAAAAGAGGAGGGCTTGTGCCCTCCTCTGCCCAGCCTGATAACGGAGGATTTTTACATACCAGGGTGGGGCGTGATCGACCCGAAGATTCCGTGGGTTTCCCCGAAAGGACCCGCGGTGAAGAACAGCGTGCCGGTGGGACCGGACGAACCACCGTTACCGAATGTCAGGCCCCACAGTCCATCAATCTGCACCGGCAGGGTGTTAACGTTGAACATATTTCCAACCCACGCGCCGGTGGAAATGTTGAACGCCGTAATCAATCCGCTGCCGAAGTTTCCGACCAGCAGGTTGTTGCCGAATCCGCTGAAGCTCGCTGGAGCTTGCGCCACGCCCCACGGAGCATTCAAGTAGAGGTTGTGGGCCATGCGCAGTTGCAGGTTGCCCTGGGTATCGTAGATATCGACGTAGCCATTGCCTGGACCAGGTACGTCATCATGCTTGGCGGCATCCTGCTTGGCGTAGGTCACGACCAGGTTGCTTCCGACCAGTTGGATGTTGAACGGAGCGTAGCCTGAGGGCAGGCTGGAATCCACAAAGGAGCCCGAGCCGAAGGAGTGGGACTGGAAGAGACCGTCATACACTTCCACCGTTCCGGCGTTGAAATTGGTAACGTAAATGTAGTTCTTTCCCCCCGCCGAAGCCAAGGCCATCCCCTTGTAAACCGCGCCACTGCTGTTGTTGTTGACGGCGATGAAAGCCTGGGTTCCGGAGTACCAGCCGGAGATGGTTCCATCCTCGGTGCAGAACAGAAAGGGAGTCGCGAATCCGTGGATCTTGAAGTCGGTTGTGCTGGAGTTATAAACCGTCCCGCTGGGCGAGCCCGTGCCCGACCCGCTGCCGGGGGGAATCGTGACTACCAGGGGCTGGGGTTGTCCGGAAGCAACGTAGAGCGTGGACAGGCCGCTGGCGTTATCCGAAATCCACCACGGACCCGTCGGGCTGACGGACATGCCCCAGGGGTTCAGCAGGTTCGCATCCTGATAGGCGCCTACGGCGCTGATGTCGGATGTCAGGTAAGTGATGTTGACCTTTTGAGCCGAAGCCGGCAGGCTGAGCGCCACGATGGCCAACAGCGATAGCATCGCCATCCAGCCCGGTCGCGAAGCAATGAGTGATGTCTTGGTGCTGCGCATGATTTCTCCTCTGTTTCGGAATCGTTGATTGCTTCCGGCAACTCGTCGTCCCCCGACTGGCTGCTGCCATAAGCTTCCTGCACTCTAGCGAAGGCGAAAACCGGAGTTGTTCTGAGCAGGTCACGATGTTGTCAAAAGTTGTTGACAATTGCACGCCGCTCGCCGGCGGGACGGATGGCCTGGTCGATGAGGCACACGATCTATTACGGGATCGTCGCCCCGTCTATTCGTGGGTTTCCGGCGGAACGCCCTTCAACGTGAGGAAATCGGCACGCTCGGCGGAGGATGATATAAAGTTTGCAGCATTACCTGAGGGAGCGAATGAAAAACAGCTTGATTGCCGCGGCCGTTGCGGCAGGGTTGTGCCTGGTGATCGTCAGC
>PLBD01000204.1 GCA_003135315.1 Acidobacteriaceae bacterium
TATGTGTCCGATCCCCTGGTGCGGGTGCGAACGCCCGAGCCCATCCACGTGACCGTTAGCACCGGAAAGGTTTCCAGCAGGGCGGGCCAGCCTTGAGTGGCCCTGCGACGCGATTCATGCGGCAATTATTCGGGACAGATGGAATTCGGGGCGTCGCTGGCGAGTATCCGCTCGATCGGAAGACCATCTTCGCGATCGGGCGAGCCTTGGGGCAACGGCTGGCGGTCCGCAGTCCGGCGGTTCGCGTCGTCATTGGCCAGGACACGCGCGAGTCAAGTTCCTGGATCGCTGCGCTGCTGGCGGCGGCCCTGGAGTCCGCCCAAGTCCAGGTGGTCAGCGCCGGAGTTATCACTACGCCGGGAATTGCCTATCTCACCCGCGCCAACAAATTCGCAGCCGGCATCGTGATTTCCGCCTCGCACAATCCCTGGCNNTCGTGCCCACCCCCGCCGTCGCCTTCCTCGCCCGCACCCATTCGTTTCAAACCGGCGTGGTCATCTCCGCCTCGCACAATCCCTGGCAGGACAATGGCATCAAGATCTTCGGCGGCGATGGCTTTAAGCTCTCCGATGAAGTGGAACACACGATCGAGGCGGAGATCTTCGCCCACGTGGAGCAACTGGCCGCCGCCGCGCCCCACAATGAAGTCCCTGGTTTCGAGATGTTTCCGGGCGACGGCAAGCTGCGCGAGCAATACGCTCAGTGGCTGGCGGATTTCGTCACGGGAACTGATTTCAACAACTTACGGGTACTTGTGGACTGCGCGAATGGCGCCGCCAGCGTGATCGCTCCGCTGGTATTTCGCGACTGCGGAATTGCCGCAGACTTCCTCCACATTGATCCCAACGGCCGCAACATTAATGCCGGCTGCGGAGCGCTCCATCCCGAACATGTCGCTCAAGCCGTTGCCGCCGCGCAGGGAAAATATGACCTCGGCATCACCTTAGATGGCGATGCCGACCGGGCTTTGTTTTCTGATGCTTATGGGCATGTCGTCAACGGCGACGCGGTGCTGCTGCTGGCAGCCCGAGACATGAAGACCCAGGGGCGGCTGCTTAACGACATGGTTGTGGCGACCACAATGTCGAACATGGGGTTGGAAGCTGCTCTCAAGCGTAGCGGAATCAGCATGTTGCGTGCCACGGTCGGAGATAAATACGTGCTGGAACAGATGCTTAAGACGGGTGCGACGCTCGGCGGNNGAGCAGTCGGGCCACATCCTGTTCCGCGATATCGATGCCACCACCGGCGATGGCATCCTGACGGCGCTCCGCCTTCTGCAAGTGATGGCGCGCACCCGCCAGTCGTTGGCCCCCCTCGTTGCCGATATGAAGGTTTTCCCACAGCAAATCAAGAACATACAGGTACGCGAGAAACGGCCTTTTGAACAATTGCCCACGGTGATGGAGTCGATCCGCAATGCCGAAAGCGAATTGGAAGGCAACGGCCGCGTCGTCGTGCGCTACTCCGGTACGGAGAAACTGGCTCGAGTGATGGTTGAGGCCGAGTCGGAAGAACAGATGCGGCGCCACACCAACGCTATTGCTGTAGCTATACAGCAAGCTATTGGCGTGTGACAGCCTGCCTGAACCGGAAAATGCAACACTTTAGTTACATATGAAATGGCACCATGGTTTACTAACGTCTTAGCTTGGAGGGAAATTGCGTAGAACAATGTCGCAAACGCCTGCACAGGCAAGTCTCTGAAACCAACGGATTCATTGAACTTAGCGTGGCACGAGGATTGCTCTTTGTTAGGACAGCCTCTCTCGCTATGGGGCAAATTGGGTCTGTACACGAATTGAACCTAAAGGAGGGTTCGATCCTTGAAAATGCGTATCGCTTCGCTGTCACTGCTCGCACTATGCCTGACACTGGCGGCTGTTCCTGTTATGGCGCAGACTGTCTATAGCAACGGTCCCACAAACGGCAACACTGATGCCTGGACCATCAACTTCGGTTATGTCGTTAGCGACACGTTCAACGTGGCGAACAGCGGCACTTCCATCACTGGCGCATCGTTCGCGATGTGGCTTCTCCCCGGCGACACTCTGGGTTCGGCTGAACTGTCGATCACCTCGAGCGAAAACGGCGGCACCAGCTACTTTGATCAGACCGTCAGCTTCACCACTGGCAGCTGCACCGCCAACAGCTACGGCTACAACGTCTGCGGCGAGAACACCTCGTTCAGCGGCCCGACGCTTAACAGCGGCAGCTACTGGCTGAACCTGCAGAACGCCAGCGTAGCCAGCGGCGACCCGGTTTACTGGGATGAGAACTCCGGCCCGTCTTCGGCTTCGGAGAGCTCCCTCGGCACGATTCCTTCGGAATCGTTCACCGTTCTGGGCGGCACCACCACCTCCACCACCAGCACCACGACCGGCACGACCCCTGAGCCCAGCAGCATCATGCTGTTCGGTTCTGGCGTACTCGGCCTGGCTGGAATGCTGCGCCGCAAGCTGTTCTAGTGGCGTAATCGAACCTTGCCTTAATTCATGACAGACCCCGAAGCCGGAACTCACGAGTTCCGGCTTCAAATTTACAGCTCAGAAAACTCCAGGCACGGTAAGGCAGGAAAATCATTACGTGGCGGGCGGCTTCAGGCGCGGTAAGGCAGAAATGCCAGAATGCACAGATCCATTCATTGCAAAGCGGCTTCTGTGAGATGCGCTCTGCCACGCAGGCGGAGGAGCTACTTCATGGTGCCGGCCTTCTTGAGGATATCTTCGGCGAAGTAGTTCTCCACGGACGCCTTGTCTCGAACGGTCTCGTAGTAGGCAGCCTTCAGCAGTTGTTCCCGTCGATCCCGGAGCTGCTCCCGTATGGCCTGTTGAACGCGAGGATCCCGCAACTCCCGCTGTCCCGCAGCTTCTCTGCTGATGAGCCTGACAATGCGGAAGCCGAAGACCTGATGACTGTTAGGATCTGTGACCGGCAGAATCGCGGTATATTGCCCCGGTTTGAGCTTCCCAATGGCCTCGAAGGCGGCTTTATCTGCCTTGAGTGACGATTCGGGTATGAATCCGAGGTCACCGCTATTCTGTGCCGTCTCGGGTTGTTCGGAATAGGTCGCGGCCACCGCGGCAAAATCCTCCCCGCTGTCGAGGCGGTTATTGACCATCTGTATTTTCTTGCGCGCCTCAGCCTCGTTCTGGGCTTTCATGTTCTTCACTTGCGGGTTCGGCTGAGTAGTAACGAGGATCTGCGCCAGGTGGTACTGCGGCTCAATCAGGTTGAACTCGGCTTTGTGCTGGGTATAGTAATTGGTGATGTCGTCATCGGAGATGTTGATTTTCGAGGTGACTTCCTTGTTCATCACCTTGTCGATGGTCAGAGAGCGGCGCAGGTCCCGTTTGAAGTCGTCGAGCGAGATGTTACGTTCCTTGAGCCTCTTATCGAATTCTTCTTGTGTATAAGGCGCCTTGATCTCGGCAAGCTTGGCGTTAACTTCCTCGTCGGTAGCCAGCAGGCCCAGGGTTTCGGCGCGCTGCATGAGGATTTCATTGTCGATGAGTTCCCGCAGGATATTGAGCCGTAAGGTGTCGGCCTGCTCCTCGCCGGGCTTCTGAGGCGCTTCGGCAACCTGGTTGTCGTAGTACTTCTGGACCTCGGTGCGGGTGATCTTGCGGCCATTGACGGTCGCCATCACGTCCTCGCCGGCCTGTTTGCTCGCGCAGCCGACGCTGAGGAACAGCGCAACCAGGACCAATAGCGTCGCCAGCAGCGCAAGACCTGTTACCCTTTTCTCTCTTAGTTCCAAACTACGCCCCTCCTGAGAGGCAGAACGCGGGTCAGTGGAAGCCGTCGGGCGCAGTGTGCGACTGAGCTAAAGGCAATTGCGAGACCAGCATCGTGCCCGTTACTTGCTGGGCTGTTGCGGATGCGGTGGCGTAGCTGGCGCGGCCGGCGATGCCGGAGGCTGCACACCTACAGCCAAAAGCTGACGATTCAAGGCTGACTTCACCTCATCAGCGTCCATGGCCCCTTCCAGGCGTTCTCCATTAATAAAAACCGTTGGCGTGGCATTGACGCCGATTTTGTCCCCCTCCGCCATCGATGCCTTCACGATCGCATCCGACTGTGCCTTGAGGCATGCCTGCAGCCTGGGCAAGTCGGCCCCATTCTGCTTTCCGAAGTCCAGGGTCTGGCGATCGATCTCGGCAAACGAAGCCGGCAGATTCTGTTGCGAGGCGTTGATGGCCCGCTGATTAGTGTGCAGGTAGTCAGCCAATGCCCAGTAGGCGTTGCTGTTCTCCTTGGCCAGACAGTTGGCGTCATTGGCGGCATGTTGTGCCCACGGATGTATCTGAAGCAGCGGATAGTCTTTGTAAACGATCCTAATCTTGTCTTTGTACTGCGGGAGGATTTCGGTCATCAGGGTGCTGTGCATGCGCGCGCAGAACGGACACTCGAAGTCATCGTAATTGACGATGGTCACCTTGGCGTCGGGGTTGCCTTTCACCGGCCGGTCCGCCAAATTGATCTGGTTCATCGTTTCCGCGTAGGGGTCCTTGGTGAGGTCGAGTTTGGTGAACCGAATCAGCGTTTTGCCATCCTTGGAAAGCAGGAATTCAGCCTTTTGCGACTTGTCCTGGCGGGCCATGGTAACGGGCACAAGGTCATAGTTAGCGAACTCGCTCGGAGCCGGCGTCCCGACAGTGATGATCACGTCAGGCGGGATGTTGAAGAAGGCCCGGACTTGCCGCTGAATTCGGTCGCTCACATCGGGCTGGACAGTTGACTTGTTCGGCTGCGCCGAGCACCCCACGCACAACATCAGCGACACGATCGCCAATCGTTTCAGGAACAACAAAGTGAAAGACCGCCTTTCGAAGCGAAACATGAAGGCTCAATTATCTCACGGGGAGGCGTTTTCTCTGCATCCGGGCCAGTGATGCATTACCTTCACGAAGCCAGGCAACGCGCTCGGTATAACCAAAGGGAGCGCGGGCCGGAGCTTCGAAGACACCGCCTATCGCAAGGTATTAGCTGGAAGCAAAGCGTTCATCGATCCCGAGCGAAAGCCTTCGAGGTCCAAGGTGACATAAGCGAACCCCAACGCCTTGAAGGTCGCGGTGAGTTCCGCGGCCATTTCGAGTGTCATCGCACGAGGCAGTTCCTCGCGAGCGATTTCGAGGCGCGCTATCTGGCCGTGATGCCTGACGCGGAACTGCCGAAATCCCAGCCGCCGCAGCGCTTCTTCGCCTTCCTCCACCGCCGAAAGGGTCTCCCGCGTTACCGGTCTGCCGTACTCGATGCGGGAAGCCAGACAGGCGGAGGCGGGCTTGTCCCAGAGGCGCAGTCCCGCCTCCCTCGCAAGCCGGCGGATGTCTTGTTTGGTCAGTCCCGCGTCCAGCAGTGGCGCCGCAATCCCGTGCTGCTGAGCGGCGTGTTGCCCCGGACGATAATCTCCCTGGTCGTCGACGTTTACGCCATAAGCGATGGCACTACACCCGGAGCGCCGGCGGTATTCCTCCATCCTGCTGAAGAGTTCATCCTTGCAGTGGAAACAACGTGCTCCATCGTTGCGGAGATATTCGGCACGCTCCAGTTCGCTGGTTTCGATGATGTGCAATGGCAGGCAGTGTTCTTCTGCAAAAGCCACGGCATCGCGCATCTGGAAACGCGCCAGGCTAGGAGAATCCGCCAGCACCGCCATCATGGCAGCGCCGAGTTCCTGATGAGCAGCCCAGGCCAGAAAAGCGGAATCGACACCACCGGAGTAGGCAACCAGCAGCCCTCCGAACGAGCGCAGTCGAGCTCGCAGGGCAGCGGACTTGCGATGCAGGTCATCCACTGCCGGCGGCAAGTTGGAGCACAAAACTGACATCACGCTATTCTAGTGCACCCTTCGACGTATTGCTGCCGACGATTCGACCGTCGCCAAGGTTGGAGATAAGTCCCAACTGCCAGGTGGGAGTCCAATACCTTGCAGGCAGGCTTCCCCTGCTGCGATGGACGCTAATATAACCGCTGCAGGCGCTTGATGCTGCCAAATGTGCCCACATTGGTGAGACTGAAGGAGAATCGGTAGGAGTTTTCGTTGCGCAACAGAGTTTGGGCCCAGCGTTGATATTGAAAGGCGACCCCGCAACAGTCCCAGTTGTAATTGGTCTGAATCGTGGCGGCTTGGATATAGTCCAGCCGGGAATCGACGGCCACGCTTGCGGCAGCGCTAAGTCCCGGCTTGGACATGCCGCCATAGATAATCCCGATGCGCCATTGGTTGTAATAGGCTTGAGTTTCCACCCCGTTGACGATGGAAACTTCACCTGGGGCGTCCAAGTAGGTCTGTCCGGCGTTCAGGTACCACCAATTCCAACGATAGCCGACAAACATAGTGCTCGCGTTCATCTGGTGCAGTACCGGGTCATAGTCCACAGACCACTGAAAGTCGGCGTTGCCGGCTTGAGCTCGCAGCCGGGAGATGATCGGCGAGAATAGTCGTGGCTCGGTAAGGAAGGCAATGCCGGTGAAATCGACGGTGGTGTCGAACACATTGCGTTGTCCAGGTACCAGTGCCCCGCCAAAGTTCGTATTCATGAAGTACTTCTGGGCGAGCTCCCAGCTTATGACGTTGCCCGCCGGTGCCGACTCGTCCTTGCATGCCGCTGCCTGAGCTGCCTCATAGTCCCTCCTGGCGGGATTCTCCGACGGCGACAAAGACTTCTTTGGCTGATAGCACTTCGACTTCAGCGTTGTCTTTTTGGAATAGAGCCGGTTGATAACGCCGTACTCCACCTCATTGGTGTTCACGAGAATGTCGCGGTAATCGAAGCGAATGATCTGGCTAAAGTCCCCGATCCCCGTCTGATAGCGGTAGATCATGAACGGTTCAAAGGTGTGCTTGAGCACCCGGCCAAAGGGCTTGTGGTCGAAGATCTTCGCTAGAGTGGGCGGACGGATCTCCACGGAAGCATTCGCGACATTGCGATTAATGGGATCCTGGATCGCCGTACCAATCAGGGCCGGGTTGGAACTCGGCTCCAGGCGCTCTGTGTACAAGGTTTCCCGGGCGCCGACCTGAGGACGGAACGTCCAGCCACGAAACAGCTTGGGCCACGCGATATAGGGCGCTACGTCAACCCGTCCGACGATGGGCGCGGTGGAGAAGCCGATTTCGCTACGGTTCACCCCCTCTATCGCCGCGTCATAGGAATACACGAAATTCGACCGGTCGAAGGGCCGTTCCGCCGTCGAAAACTCCACGCTGGGCGCATGGACGATGCTTATGAAATCGTTCGGTACGGTGCTTTCATAGTTCTGGTAGCGCGAAGCCAGCACACTGAAGGAGTAGCCATCCCAGTTCTTGTACACAAACCCGTTGGAGCGGACTTCAGAATTGATGGCCTCGGTAAAGCCTTGGGCAAAAGCCAAACGGAAGAGGTAGGAGCTGAGATAGTCCACCGAGATTACGCCACGAAAGCCGTCGGGCAGGTCCTTCCAGGACTCGGTCTCGACGGTTGTCTGATAGGGCAGTTCGTCGTGCAGGCGCTCGAACAGCTTTTCGCGCGTGATCTCGGCGGCGAGCGCGCGCATCGGCGCGTCGGCGATCTGATCCTCCGGGTATAGCCACGGGCCAGGGGGCATCATCGCGGCGAGGTCGCGGCGCAGCCGCTCCAGCCCGTCGCCGGTCGCGGCGCTGACCATGAACGTCTCCTTGAATGCAAGGCCCGCATTGAGCCGGGCGCTCAAGGCTAGCAACCCTTCGCGATCGACGAGGTCGACCTTGTTG
>PLBD01000169.1:0-11647 GCA_003135315.1 Acidobacteriaceae bacterium
TGGTCACGCGATGGCCGCTACCTGATGTATGTACATGGCGCCGGCATAAATACCGAACTTTGTGTGCTTCCGTAATCTTGCGACGGCAAACCGTTTTCCTATACCAGTGGGTCGTCAAGAGGAACGTTTTCGCCGGATGGACATTGGGTGGCGTATGTCGGGCAAGAGGGTGGTCGCCCTGAGGTTTTTGTGGCGCCTTTTCCGTGGACGGGCGCGAAGTGGCAAATTTCGAACGGCGGCGGCGCCGGACCCCGTTGGCGGGCTGATGGCAAGGAACTGTTCTACTTCGACCTCAACGGCATTGCGGCGGCAGAAGTGAACGGCTCGGGTTCGGCATTCGAGGTCGGCAGCAGTACGTTGTTGTTCCGCCTTCCCCTGAGAGGCACGATCGCCCGTGAGTATTCTCCTACGCGCGATGGCCAACGGTTCATCGCCGTTATGCCCAGTGAAGGCAGCTCACAGACGTTGACTCTATTCCAAAACTGGCCGGCAGAATTGAAGAAGTAAGGCTTGCGCCGTGCTTCAGGGTGGGGAAAAAGCGCCCACCCCAAGCAAAACACATTCGCAACTACTTTCCGGCGCGACGATCTGACATTATCGGCCAGTTCGTCACCATCGGTAATCTCAGGTTGGCTCCAACACCCGCAAACTCTATACCGTTTAAGGAATTCTAGCGCGTAAATATTTTCTTCGGCGGCGTCCATCGCCTGGCGTCGGGGCCATGTGTTTCTGCACGTGGGAACGGGGGCGAAATAGATTCCAGCCTTTCCTTTGCGGCAAGAAAAAAGGCCGTCAGCGCAAGTGCGCGGGCGGCCTTTTGACTTAGTTGACAGCACCGCCGGTACCAGAGCCAGCGGCTTGCTGCGATTGCTAGTCCTTCTCGTTCGGAAGAACCTGTTGCGACCTGCGGCTTGGAGGCAGGTTGTCAACGTCGCCGCGCTCTCTCATCGGGTGGTCCGACTTGATGCCCGGTATCGGTTTCTCGCCCGCGGAACTCATCAGAGGCTCGTCCATCTCGTCCTGGGTATAGCCGTAGGACGAGGTGTAGATGGCCTCCTGGAGCAACTTGCCAGCCGGCGGGAGGGCCATCGCATAAATCGGGAATGCCCTGCCTCCAGCGGGAAATACTGTGGCCACGTAATCGGCCACCATGTAGCCGGAGAAAGTGTTGGGCAGCCAGCTTATTTGCATATCGCCGGACAGCCGGCGACCCGCAGTCCAGGTCGATCCGCCATCGTTAGAGATGCTGAACCCTGCGATCAGCTGACAGCTGTTGTTGCAATTGGAGACAGGATAATAGTAGTAGGTCATCCCCATGTGGGCGCTGCTTCCGGAGGTGCGGATGTCGATGCCCATGCCGTTGATGAAGTGGTCCACGCCGCTGCCGATGGGATCGAGGGGAACACGGACCTTGGCGCTCCAGTGAACGCCGTCGGCCGAGCTGCTATAGACGATGTCGTTCGCCGAGCAGCCGCTTTCGAAGCTGCAATCAGGCCACGAAGTATACACATTTCCTGCGCCATCAATGGCCGAGGACGGAAGGCCGGCACTACGCAGGCCGCCATCCTCGCCGTGGCTGGGAGCGCAGGCAATTTCGACAGCTCCGGTCCAGCTCTGGCCGCCGTTGGTGGAGGTGAACGCCGACATTCCGCAGTTGAAATCAGCAAACGGAACTACTACGGTCCCGTTGGGCTGAACCAGAGGATTACCGCCGATTCCGTAGTCGCTATTGCCGGTTGTTACCGGCGTGCTCCAGGTTTGCCCGCCATCGTGCGAGGTGCTCATGTAGAGCAGATCGCCGACGTCAGGGTCGTCAAATTCGACATAGCAGTTGCCGTAGTAAGGACTGGTAGGAGTGTCGTCGCAGGCGATCCAGTTCTTGTCGGCGTCCCGGTTCTGGATGACGTAAACCGGATTGTTCCAGTGGAGGCCATCGGTCGAGGAGCTTACGGCGACGGTGTCGTAGTTGCCGATGGGCAAGGTGCAAATCAGCCAGACGCCATGCTTCGCATCATAGGCGACAGCGGCATCGCTGGCGCCGCTGTTGGGTCCGCCGCCGGGCCCGTATTGGGTCAAGCCGGGAAGATATCCGTTGGTCCAGGAGATCCCACCGTTGAGAGAGGTTGCCCAGCCGATGTCAGCTCCGCCGCCGCCGAAAATGCGGGCCACCTGAAAGGCTGTGACGATCGTCGGTCCGACGGCGAGGGCGCCCGGTTCGACTTCCGACATGTGCTGGCTGCTTCCATTCGTGAAAGTGTCTTGACTGAGCTGCCGGAATATAGATTGTGCGTGGCTCGGAACAACGCCCGTAACGGCCAGGGCCAATCCGAGCGCAATGGTCAATATAGTCGGGCTAGCGCCGCGACGGGAGAACGAGTGCAATACTTTCATGTGGCAGATTCCTTCTTCGTGATAGTTGTTTTCGACTGCTGTAGCTGTGTGGGGCACGAGTGAATGTTTGCGCTGGACAGGAGGAGGACGAAACCACCCGGAGCGATCAAACTCTATCGTGTAGAGCAGCCCAATGTCAACGAAAACGATAGTAGTTGTCGCCGGCTTCGTCCATTTGTCCCGATTTTGAACACGTTGTCTCCCGGTTCTGACCAACAAACATCGTCCGGCAAACGCAGCAAAGAGCACAATTGCCGATGGCTTGAGCAGGGCACATCGTATCGTGTTGCGCCGTCCCGCCTGCTACTATTGGAGACCATAGTCATTGCTGGAAGGCTTCCCCCTTCCCATGCTCCCGACCTGCTCTTCAAGTTCTTATCGTGAGGGAAAAAGTCCGTGCGACCATCTCAATGCATTCCCGCTGTGCGTTCTTACTGGATATTCACGTTGGCGGTCCTGTTCATGGCGAGTTCTGCACCAGCCTACGCCCAGCGCACCGTAGTACAGGAGTCAGGCGGCGGAAGAAAACTGGAGTTGCACTACAACGCCGCCGACCAGGTTACCCAGATCCGCACGATTGGCGCCGATGGCCAACTGCTGCAAAAGCAAGATCTTGAGTATCCCGCGGGCGCCTATGTGCCGCAGACCACTTCCACCTCCTACTGGCCGAATGGAAAAGTCCACAAGATCACGCGCGATACCTACGACAACAACGCGAACTTTACCGGCGAGTTCATCCAGGTTTTCGATGAGGCGGGAAAGCAAATCAGCGGCCACCAGCTAGTCCACGATCCCCAGACCAACTTCTATCACTGCGCCGACTGGAACGTGTCAGCTCAGAAATACCAGACCATCGATTGTCCGGCGGGCGAAGAATCCAGCGGCCCTCCTGAGTCGGTGAAGAAGTTCACGCAAGAGGAAGTGACCGAGCAACTGGCGAAGGCCCGGCAAGCTGCACAGCAACCTCCCAGGACCGCGCCGCCCGCATCGTCCTCTCAGCCGGGTGCGGGAACGAACGTGAAAGAAGTGGGGCTGATTTTGCCGGCGCGGGTTCGTCCGGGCGACTGTGTCTCGGGAGGCGTGGTTGACGATCCTGGTAACTATGAAGGAATACCGGGAATCGTCGTCAACCGAGTTACTCTTCCGTTCGCACATTCCGGCCCCGCTTCTACATTGGCGGGCTGGATGGTTGAGATATCCGGCGAGCCACCGCAGCCCGCGAATGGCCCTATCGCCCTGACCATCCCTCCCGGACAACTGGAACTGGCCGTTCTTTTCCGTCAGACGGACAATGCGGGCAGCCCGGTTTCGAAGGCGATCAGCGTTCCGCGTGCTCCCTCGGCGAAAGCCAAGACTCCGACTTCCTACCTCGCGCCGGCGCTGTGTCTGAAAGCCGCGCCTTGCGTGATTCACGGCCCATTCAGCGGAGACAGCACGAAGACTTTCGCTGCATTTGAGCAGCGTCCGGCAAGGATTGTCGCCGAGACCTCGGACACCGCCTATCTCGCGATTCCGGACCGCACAGAGGCCGGGCCGCGGCCGCTGGTCATCGCCGAAGGATCGAAGGCAGTCGCGTTCCCTCTCGTAGTTGCGGAGTTCAGTATCTCTCCCGATCGGCGCAATTTGTCCAAGGGACAGACGTTGTTGATCTATCCGATTATCGACGGCCCGCAGGAACTGCCCGACCCTCTGTGGCTGCCCGGCAACTATCCCGCCTCGAACCTGGAAGAAGCCCGCAAGCTGATTCCGGCATTTCAGGCGCCTCATGCCAGCCATCCGGCCCACGAAGCGGAAGAGAAACGGGAGGCGAAAGGGAAGCAGGCCGGTGGGACGGGCGACCGCGATGAAGACCAGGGCGGAGAAATTCTGCTTGTGGTGAAGAACCTAAGTCCCGACCAGGTCAGCTTGCACGAGTCGAAGAACGGAACCTTCGTTTTTCACCTGAAAGCCGCGTCCTTCAAGATGGGCGAATTCAAGTACAAGATCGTGGCCGAGGCGATTAAGTCGGGGAATTTTGCTGTGCAGGGTTACGTCATACCGTTTCTTGCACCGGTGATGGGGCAGGAATTTACCGTGACGTCCAACTCGTCTGCAAACTAGCCTGGCGCCCCCGTCTTACTTCTACGGCGCGAAGTAGCTGGAGATGTCCATCAGCAGTTGGGTAGTGCCGTAAGCGTAGGCGTCGGTCTTGCCATCCTGATTGCCCACGATTGCCATGTTGGATGTCACCTCTCCGTCTGCCGCATTCAGTGTCGAGACTATAGGCTGCTGACCGCCATCGGCCCACAGCGTCAGATATCCCAGTGACCCCGCCGGAATCACCGTTGCGTTGAAAACGTATCCCTGCGCTGTACCCGGAGGATTGCAGCCACTGGCAGCCACATTGACCGGCGGATTGCGCTGGCCGCTGAATGCTCCTCCTGTCGAGCGCGTGTCGATCACTCGGCACGGCGCGGCCGGATACAGCGACAATCCACCAGAAGCCGGCGCAGCAAAGTAGCCGTTGATGTCGATTACCAGTTGAGTATCCTGATCGGCATAAACCGCAATCGCGCCGCTGGTTCCCGCCGGTACGATCGCGGCATTGGCCACAATGGTAGCTGTCGGATTGTTCAAGGCAGAGACAACCGGTTGATTCAGCCCCGCCGGCCATACGGAGAGATATCCCAGCGGCTTCCCACCCACCGGCACAACTGTGATGTTCATCGAATAAGCCTGCGCGTTGGATGGTATCTGGCAAGTGCTGCTCAGAACCGGAAAATCGCGCTCCTGAGCGCCTTGCAGATACGGGCCGCCCAGTTCTCCCGGTGCATTGCGAGTGTCGACCACGCGGCATGGCGTCAGCGGATAGAACTGCAGTGTGCTACTGGCCGGCAGTTGAAAGTATCCGTTGATATCCAGGATGACATTGGTGGAGTCAGTCGCGTAAACGCTGACTGCTCCGCCCGCGCCGGCAGGAACAATCGCCGCATTCGCCTTCACTCGGCCGTCGAGCGAATTGAGGGTCGAAATGAGTGGCTGGGGTAGTCCCGTGGGCCAGATGGTGAGATATTCGAGCGCGTGGCCTTGCACTGGCACGACCGTGACGTTCAGCGAGTAGGCGATCGCCGTACTCGGGATGTCGCAGCTGCTCTGAGGGACGGCGAAGCTGCGTGACGTTCCACCGCCGAGATAGGGTCCGCCAAAAGGGCCGTTTGTCTGCCGCGTGTCTGCAACACGGCAAGGAGTCACGGGCAGAAACTGCACCGCGTCCGCACCGGCGCCGGCGATAACCGAGATGCTGTTGCCCACAGTATTGGCCACGAAAACGGTGTTGGTCAGGGGATTGACGGCGATCGCGGTGGGCCAGGTCGCATTGCCGAGTGAAATGGATGCAGTGGAATCGTCGGTGCCGTTGACGAGGGTGACTGTGCCGTCCCAGATATTGTTGGTGAGGTAAGCCTTGTTGGTCACCACGTTGACATCGATTGCATTTGGGGAACTGCCGGCGATAACGGTGGTAGTGGCCAGCGTGGTTTCGTCGATTATGGTCGCCGTACCGCTTCCGCTGTTGGTTACGTAGGCCTGGCTACTGGCCGGGTTAACGGCGACTGCGGAGGGCCCCGTTCCGACGGTGACATTGGTGACCAGATTCGTGACCCCGTCGATCACTGAAACATCGTTGGAACTGTAGTTGACAGCATAAATTTTGTTGGCGTACGGGTCGATGGCGATCGCCCTCGGGTAAGCTCCAACCGAAACCATGGTGGTCGAGTTGTTGGCTCCATCAATGATGGCCACGCTGTTGCTGCCGGAATCGGCAACATAAATCTCGTTGGTAGCGGAATTGACAGCCACGGCAAATGGGTTGCTCCCCACGCTGACAGTTGTGGTCTTATTTGTCGAGCCATCGATTACGGTCACACTGTTGGAATAGTAGTTGGCGACGTAGATCTTGTTGGTGACAGCGTTAACCGCGATGGCCAAGGGATAATCGCCTACGGCAACCGTGGCTGTCCTATTGGTCGTGCCATTGACCACGGTCACGCTGTTGCTGTTCCCATTGGCAGCATAGATCTTGTTGGTCGCGGCATTGACGGCGACTGCGTCAGGTGCGTTCCCGGTCAGGACAGTATTGGTGTTGTACGTCGCTCCGTCGATGACTGTCATGTTGTTGCTGTTCTGGTTGACGACGTAGATCTTGTTGGTTGCGGGGTTCACCGCGATGGCGACGGGATAGGCTCCGGCAGTTACCGTGGTGACAAGCGTCTGTGCTGCGATCGGCATGGAGGCGGTCAGCAGCCAAAGGGCAGTGGTTACGATGCTCTTTCGGAGCGCGATTGCCGGTAGTCTCTTCATGTCCCGCTGACCTCCCTGGCTCAGTTACGTTCCAGTGTTCGGCGACTGATGCAGCGCGCCCAGAAAGACGGGCGCTATTGTTCATGTCACGAACGACTTTGGGAGGGTCTTGGATTGGCTGCCGGATGCTTCGATCCGGTGCCGAAGGGAGATTGAAGGAATCGCCTTGCGAGGGCCCCGATCAGCCGGTGCCCCTCGTATCGCGACCTACCTGTGGTGAAGCGATCCAGTTTGACGTTAGCGCAAGTTTTGCTCGCGGACAATAGATAAGGGCGCAAATCGGGGACCCAAGTTTCGGAATGGGAATCGCAGCCACTCGTCAGCTTTGCCCCGGCGCTGTACGATTGGTGTGCACTACTGGAGCGTGTGATGACACCTGCACTTACAGATCTGGAACCGAAGCAAGTCTGGAAGCATTTCGACGCGCTGGCGGCGATTCCTCGCGCCTCGACGAAAGAAGCCGCAGCCCGCGAATACGTGCTGTCGATTGCCGCCAAGCACAAGCTGGAAGCCGTTCAGGACAGCATCGGCAACACCGTGGTCCGCAAGCCGGCTCATCCGGGCCGCGAAGCCGCGCCGATGGCCCTGTTGCAAGGACACCTGGACATGGTCTGCGAAAAGAACGAGGGCACGGCGCACAACTTCGACACCGACCCCATCAAGATACGGCGCGACGGCGACTGGCTGAAGGCGGAAGGCACTACGCTGGGCGCGGACAACGGCGTCGGTGTAGCCGCGGCGCTCGCCGTCATGGAAAGCACCGATATCGCTCACGGCCCGCTGGAGTTTGTCTTCACCATTGACGAAGAGACGGGACTGACCGGTGCGGCCGAATTTCCTGGCGGGATGCTGAAGTCGAAATACTTTCTGAACCTGGACAACGAAGAAGAGGACACGATCTGCATCGGCTGCGCGGGGGGCGTGAAGACAATTGCCCGCCGAAAAGTTACGCTGCGCCCTGCCACGGGCGATACCGGTTGGCGCATCAAAGTTTTCGGTCTGAAGGGCGGCCACTCGGGGGTAGACATCCATCAAGGGCGCGGCAATGCCCTGCGGATTCTGGGCAGCACCCTGCAGACCCTGATGGAGCGCCTGTCGGTTGAGGTCGCCGATCTGAACGGTGGTAGCGCGCAGAATGCGATTCCGCGCGAGGCTTCGGCGACGATCTTGCTCGACGCCGCTCGCGAAAAGGAACTGAAGGCGCTTGTCGCCAAGCTGGAAGCCGATTACAAAGCTGATCTTGGCAACTTCGATCCGGAATTGCAGATCACGGTTGAGAAAGTCATGCGTCCGGAAAAAGTGCTCGATGCCAAAGATGCGGAGCTGACGGTGGACCTGTTGGCCACCCTGCACCACGGCATTCTGGCGATGAGTCCCGATGTGCCAGAACTGGTGCAGAACTCCACGAACCTTGCGACGGTGGCCCTCAATCGCGACGTAGTCGAGATTGTCACCAGCCAGCGCAGCGCCATTGCCGCGAGCAAGGAAGCGGCGGCTCATATGGTGGCCACTGCCTGCCGCCTGGCCGGATTTCAGACGGAACATACCGGCAGCTATCCCGGCTGGAAGCCGGAACCGAACAGCGACATCGTCCGCAAGCTGCAAGCGGTTCACGAGAACGTCTTCGGGCATCCCGCGAAGCTGATCGCAATGCACGCAGGCCTGGAGTGCGGCGTCATCGGCGAGAAGTATCCCGGAATGCAGATGGCGTCGTTTGGGCCGACCATCGTGGGTCCGCACAGCCCCGACGAGCGCGTCGAAATATCCTCGGTTGAAGGCTTTTGGAAATATCTAAAGGCGGTGCTGGAAGGCATCTGAAGCGGCAAACTGGGTGAGCAGGTCTCCAAGGCCAGCTCTACCAGCCAAACTAAGCTCCGAAAGGACCCACATGCGTCTGTTGCTGAACTGGTTGCTGAGCGCGATCAGCCTGCTGATCGTTTCGCACGTAGTGCCGGGATTTCATGTGCGTGGCTTCATGGCTGCGCTGATCGCGGCGGTGGTGATCGGACTGGTGAATGCCACCCTCGGCCTGTTCCTGAAGATCATCACCTTCCCGCTGAGCATTCTTACGCTTGGCATCTTCTGGCTCGTGATCAACGCTCTGATGCTGATGTTTGCCTCGGCCTTGCTGAAGCCGGATTTCGTGGTCGGCGGCTTCTGGCCGGCATTTTGGGGAGCAATCGTGCTGGCGCTGATCAATATGGTGCTGAAGGCGCTGGCTCGGGACGCGGAAAGAGAGTAGTAGCCAACGCTGGGCGAGGTCTCGGCAGACTCAGAACTGGCGCAGCCGCCGCACGGTTTCTACCAGATCGCCGCTCTGGAATAACCGGATTCCGGCCAATCCCGCGGCGCCTGCTTCAAGGCACGCCCGAGCGTTGGTGAGATTGATCCCGCCCAGCGCCAGCACAGCAAATCGGCCGGAACCGGACTCTCCGACATCGCCTCGCTCGCGCGCCTCGCGCAGCGCGTCGAGGCCGATCCCTTTCACATCGGTCCTTACTTTCTCGAAGATGGGCGCGATCACAGCAAAGTTTGCGCCTTGGGTCGCGGCCCGGCGCACATCGGCTGACGAGTGAGCCGAAACGCCTATGACTGGCTCACGATGGCAGCACTTCATCCATAGCGCGCGAATCTCGGAAGCGGGAAGTTCGCCGGACGGAAGATGAACTCCATCAGCGCCGCAGGCTAGCGCGATATCGGAGCGGCCGTTGATCAGCAACTTTGTGACACTCGAGCTGTCACGGACCGTGCGTACCGCCTCGTGCGCCAGACGTTCGAGGTCCCGCGAGCAAAGGTCTTTCTCGCGAAGCTGGATGTAATCGACACCTGCGCCGGCGGCCTGCGCGATCCTGTGCAGCAACTGACTGCGCTGCTCAGGGCTCGATCCAGCGAATCCTTTGCGGTCCGTGATGTAGTAGAGCAGCATCGCCGCACTCGATTGTATTCGCCGTGAGGTCGCTGGCGTTCGGCTAGAATCAGACCGTGCCTGTCTCTCGTCGTAAGACTAAATCAGTGCCAGATATTGCCCGCCGGCCCCGCATGGCCGGCGCGCTCGAGATCCTACGCGCGCCAAGCCTCGCATCGTTACCGTGGCTGGTGCATGGGTTCAGCACGCGGCAAGGCGGCGTGTCGACGTGCTACGGAGGCAAGGCGCTGAACCTCGGCCTCACATCGCAGGACACGAAAGCCAACGTCGAACGCAATCGCAAGGCATTTCTGACCGCGCTGAACGCGACGGACGCAGACGGTAATCCCTGGCCGCTGCTGCAAGTCAGGCAGATTCACTCCGCGATTGTGCATCGTGGGAGCGCGGCCGCGCGCGAATCCTTCGCGGGCGACGGCCTGATCACCGCCGTCCCAGCGCTGCTGCTGGCGATCAAGACTGCCGACTGCGTCCCCGTTCTGGTGGCTGACGTAAAGCGGCGCGTCGTAGGCGCATTCCATGCCGGATGGCGCGGGACCGTGGCGCGCATCGTGGAGAAAGGTGTGGGCGAGATGCGGCGCCAGTTCGGCAGCTTGCCCCGCGATCTACGGGCGGCGATCGGGCCCTCGATCCGGCGCTGCTGTTATCAGGTTGGCGCCGAGGTGCGCGCCGAGTTCGAGTCGCAATTCGCCTATGCCGGCGAACTCTTCGAAGAAGTTTTCGACTCTAATGCCATTCACGTGCGATATCCGCTGTTGTTCCTGAACCAGCGCGCGCCGGGACATGGCGATCTTGGGCCGGAAATGCATCTTGATCTGGTGGCAGCGAATCGACGTCAGCTGCTGGACGCCGGCGTGCGCGAGCAACATATCAGCGTGGTTGAGGGATGCACGGCGTGCGACACCGCGCGTTTTTTCTCGCACCGGGCCGAGTTCGGCAAGAGCGGCCGCATGATGGCGGTCATCGGCATCCGGCCCGAGTGAAGGGAAGCTGACAGGAAAGGAGGCCATTGATTGCCAACTAAGCTGGCATGGATTCTACCTTGGATTCTGTTTGGTATTCCGCTGGCAGCCGTGGTCTTTCTCTGGGTACGATTATGGTCGAATTGGAAGCGTGACGTCAGTGTTTGGTCGCTGATTCCCATGCTGCTGACTACCTCTTCCATTGCTCTAGCCTGCGGAAGCTTGGCGTACGCACAATTCGTAAGGCCGTTTCCGCCACACGATTACACCATTGAAAAAGTCGGTCTTCTATTGTCTGTTGCGGCTATCCTTACAGGGTTTCTTTGGCTTCGCGGGGAACGTGGTTTCAATTCTGTATTGGCGTCAGCGATATCTGGTTGGATGTTCATTCTCTGGCTCCTAATGGTGTCTAGTTACTAGAACATTAGGTTGTCTCGTACCAAAGCCCAGCCAGTCCGCTTTTGCCAACGCGGGCTGAAGAAACAAAGCTAGCCAATATTCGGATGTGCGAAATGCAGTGTCCTGAGGCCGGCGCGTGCTCTCTAAGGCCGGCCCCGCGGTTGGCACCCACCGACTAGGGTTGAAGCGTCAGTTCGTGTGGTGCGAGTGGTGGTGACTGGATTTGTGATGGTGGTTGTGATTGTGGTTATGGTGATGGCTCGCGAAGGCCGGCACGGAGATCACGACCATCATGATGAGAAGCAGCGGCAGCAGCACCTTTTTCATGGCGGGATTATAAGCGTGAATCGCGGACTATCAGGTGCGGCCAGGGTGAAAAGAACCACGGTGGGCAACAGAAATAGAGCGCTCACCCCAGGTCCGGCTGCCCGGTGGCGGTTACCACCGACGCCCACTCCTCGCTGGAGAGCCGTTTGCGCTGCGTTGTAGCCATCGGGATGGGCACGTGAATGAACGCTCCATGCTGCAGGCCGACGATCATGTCGGTCTTACCGGCCATGGCGGCATGCACGGCGTGACGCGCGAAGGAGTCGCACAGCACCGAATCGACCGTCGACGCCGGCACGCTGCGGAT